>QIDP01000134.1 GCA_003229375.1 Nitrospirota bacterium | reverse complement strand
TCCCAAAACGCTCTGAGCTTTGTATGATCTCGCATATTTCTTCCTCACTATTCAGCTAAATACCTATAGACTATCCACCTGAGTAGTTACGAATCATGTAGATAAAGAAGCGCTCATAACTTCCTCTTACTTTCTGTTTTCATTAACTGTAAACCGTGAACTGTGAACGGTTACCTTAATAACTTAGAGTGAGTGCTATGTATGGGCCCGAGGTATTGTAATTGAATTGCTCGCCATCTATGTCAAGGTCAATGAGAAAAATCTGATAGCCCCCGTGAATATCGACAAAAGGGAAAGGGGTCAAGGAGATGTCAGCTTGACTGTCAAAGATTGTCCCGTCTCCATAGCTGATGCCTGAGACCTTAAGCCGGGCTTCCAGAAGATCAGCGATAATACCGAGGTGAAAATTTCCTCCCACCATGGGGATGGGAAGAGTAAAATCTTCGCTTGCGCTTTTGGTTAGCGTTGTAGACTTGATCTCAACGTCACCATTGATAATTTTGACCTTACCGATGATTCCCAATGAAAAACCAGCCAGGATATTTTCCAAATCCAGCAAATCATACTGGTACATGAGATCATAGATATCATACTCCAGACTACTACTGATATCAGTAGTATAAGTCTTACCCTTGAAGGTAATAGGCTCGCTCAAAACTTTGGTCCCTGAATAATCAGCACTATAGTAAGAAAGACTCAGGTGATGATTGCCAAGCCCGACAAATGCTTCGACAATTGGATAGTATTCATCCTCAAAACCCAGATCGTTTTTCAGGTCAAGGGTGGTGCCGATAAGGCCGCTGCTATCCATCTTGATGTCTCCATTTAGTGTAGGAAACCAGTAATAGCCCCGAATTCCCACCTCAAATGCCTGAGCAGATGGGGTTATACCGATCACTCCGAAAATGCAGATCATCCAAATAAAAGTCTTTTTCATACATCCCTCCTTTGTTAAGAAATTATAGAGTTAATTTAAGCTCCCTCCTTCATTCTGTCAAGTGATTTTTTCAGATTTTTTTTTCAGCATAAATAGCTTGCTAATTATTTTTACTATAGTTATAATTTGTGTTACACCTTTCACTTGGGGGATGAGTCGTGATATGTATTCCTATTACTGCCTCAACAACAGATGAGGCGATAAGAGACATGAAAAAGGGGGCTGAGATAGCTGATATATTAGAGCTGAGGATAGACTATATCAGGGATCTTGATATCGCAAAATTGATCAAGGAAAAAAGTAAGCCTGTTATTGTTACACCCAGGAGCCAAAAGGAAGGGGGAAGATTTAAAGGTTCAGAGGAGGAGAGGGCTGGCCTGTTAAGGGAGGCAGTAAGACTCGGTGCTGAATATATCGACATTGAGTTTAGTACGGATGAGAGGTTGAGGAAAGGAGTGATAGAAGAAAGCAGAGGGACAAAGGTTATTGTCTCTTATCACAATTTCACTGAAACCCCTTCTGATATAAAAGAGTTATATGACGATATAGCTATATCAGGAGGCGATATTATAAAAATTGTTACCTTTGCCAACTCCATTAATGATAATCTGGTTATATTTGACCTGATAAAGGGGCATGAGAAGAGAAAGGATATTATCTCTTTCTGTATGGGGAGGCATGGTGAGATAAGCAGGATACTTTCACCTATTATTGGAGGTTATCTTACCTTTGGCTCACTTGAAGAGGGAAAGGAGAGTGCCAGTGGACAGATACCTGCAAGGGTGCTTAAGAGTGTCTATCGTGTTGATAGGCTTGGTCAGGAGATAAATATTTATGGTTTGGTGGGAAACCCTGTTAGTGAGAGTATGGGGTATTTGATCCATAACCTGGCATTTGCTGAGCTTGATCTGGACAATATCTATCTCCCCTTTCTGGTCGAAGATATTAATTCCTTCATGACCGGTTTTAAAGGTCTCTTTAAGGGACTGAGTGTTACGATGCCGTTCAAGGAGGAGGTAATTGACCTCCTGGATGGAATAGATAAAAAGGCTGAAGATATAGGGGCGGTAAATACAGTGGTTGTGAAAGATGATAAATTGGTGGGATATAATACTGATTGTAGTGGTGCTATAATGGCATTAGAAGATAGAACAGAGATCAAAGGGAAAAACGCTGTTATGATAGGTGCAGGTGGAGTTGCAAGGGCGATCGGTTTTGGGGTCAAGGGAAGAGGAGGAATCCTTACTATTACTGATATAGATACGGATAAGGCTATCTCCCTTTCAAAGGATATCGGTTGTAAATATTGCAATCCGGATGAGTTAGGTAATATAAGTATGGACATTTTTATCAATACGACACCTGTCGGGATGTATCCCGATGTTGACAGGTCTCCTGTCCCTGATTCCCTCCTCAAGGAGGGGATGATTGTATTTGATGCTGTTTACAACCCGATCAAGACAAGGCTTTTGAAGGAAGCAGAGGCAAAGGGCTGCATAACTATTCCAGGGGTTGAGATGTTTATCAACCAGGGGGTTGCACAGTTTGAGATGTGGACAAAGAGAGAGGCACCTGTCGATATAATGAGGGAGATTGTATTAAATAAAATAAGTGCCTAAAGTGATCTAAAGTTTGAAGTGCCTAAAGTTAAGGAATTATCTTTTATATTAAAATTTTAAATACCTTTAACTTTAGCTCACTTTAGCTCACTTTAGGCACTTTAGGCACTTCATTTTAAAATGATCGAGATAAAACCTATAGATAATCTAAACGCAACTATTATAGCCCCTTCTTCTAAGAGTTACACAAACAGGTCGCTAATCATAGTTGCACTGGCAGAGGGAAAAAGTAAGATAAAGAATCCATTGGTCAGTGATGATACCAGGCATATGATCAATGCCCTCTCAGACTTTGGTGTAATGGTCAAGAAGGACAATACCTTAATAGTTGAAGGGACTAATGGAAGGATCAAGTCACCTCAGAAAGAGATATTCCTTGGAAATTCCGGCACTGCTATGAGGTTCCTGACCACATTTGCGGCACTTGCTCCAGGGAGGACAGTATTAAATGGCAATGAGAGGATGAGGGAGAGACCTATACAGGACCTTCTGGATGGCCTGAGAGGGATAGGGGTGAAGGCGTACTCAAAATATGATACAGGGTGTCCTCCTGTGGTTATTGAAGGAGAGACTATGATAGGCGGAAGAACCACCCTGAGGGGTGATAAGAGCAGTCAGTATTTTACCTCGATCATGCTATGTGCGCCATATGCTGAAAGAGATATAGAGATAGATGTGATAGGTGAGTTGACATCTAAACCATATATTGATATGACTATAGATATGATGAAAGAATTTGGGGTTGATGTAGAGAAAGACGGTTACAAAAGATTTACCATCAGGAGAGGTCAGAGATACCACCATAGGGAATACAGGATTGAGGGAGATGCATCAAATGCCTCTTACTTCTTTGCTGCAGCGGCTGTAACCGGTGGCAGAGTAAAGGTCACTAATCTCAATCCATCTTCAGCACAGGGGGATATCCGTTTTTTGGATATACTGGAGAAGATGGGATGTAAAGTGATAAGGGGTAAAGACCATATCGAGGTGATAGGTGGTAAACTGAAGGGGATTACAATAGATATGAACAGTATGCCGGATATGGTTCAAACATTAGCTGTTATCTCACTCTTTGCAGAAGGTAAGACCGAGATAACCAATATTTCTAATCTAAGGATAAAGGAGACAGACAGGATAAAGGCACTCTCAGCAGAGCTTGCAAAGGCGGGCGGACTGGTAGAGGAATCAGAGGATGGGATATCAATCATCCCTTCATCTCTGCATGGGACAGAGGTCAAGACATATGATGATCATCGTATGGCAATGAGTTTTTCCATCATCGGGCTAAAGGTCCCGGGAATAAAGATACGCAATCCTGAATGTGTAAGCAAGTCATTCCCTGATTTTTTTGAAAGGTTGGGGGATTTATATTAAAGGGGGTTGCCATGAACATAGTTTTAATAGGATACAGAGGAACGGGTAAGACCACTATTGGTAAGGCCCTGGCAGGAAGATTGAAAAGGCGATTGATAGGGATGGATGCCTTTATAGTTGAGAAGGGAGGAATGACTATTCCTGAAATCGTTGAAAGATATGGATGGGACAGATTTAGGGATATGGAGTCAGCGGTTACCAGGGATATCTCAGGGTTGGACAACTGTATTATTGACTGTGGCGGTGGTGTGATTCTAAGGGATGAAAATATAAGTAATTTAAAAAAGAACGGTACGATTGTCCTCCTTACAGCAGATATGGAGAGTATTATAGATAGAATAAAGGGTGATAGCAACCGGCCTCCTCTAAAAGATGGGATTACATTTGAAGAAGAGCAGAAGAGGGTTATAGAAGAGAGGCGGGAAAGATATCTAAGGGCAGCAGATTATACACTGGATACATCTGATGGAAATGTTGAGGAGGTTGTAGATAAAATTATTCAATTTTGTAATTTAACTCATTATGACAAATAGGGATTATTACGAAATATTAGGTGTTAAGAAAGATGCCAGTGAGAGTAATATAAAAAAGGCATACAGGAAACTTGCTATGCAGTTTCATCCTGATAGAAACCCGGGAGACAAAAAGGCTGAAGAGAGGTTCAAGGAGATAAATGAGGCATACGCTGTCCTCAGTGATAATGAGAAGAGAAAACAATATGATATGTTTGGTGCCAAAGGATTTCATCAGAGGTTCTCTCAGGAAGACATCTTCAGGGGATTTGATATAGGTGATATCCTGAAGGATTTTGGTTTCGGTACAAATGATGTCTTCAGTACTATCTTTGGAGGAAGTACCGGGAAAAGGAACAGTGGCTTTGGTGACTTCTTCAGGAGGGAAGGCACTGGTTGCGGATATGAAGATATGTTCACAGCGAGAGGAGCACCTGAGAAGGGTGCTGATCTCACCTCAGATTTATATATTACCTTTAACGATGCCTCATTCGGAGGGGAGAAGAGGATATCCCTGAGAAAGGAGGGGGGAGCAACAGAAGAGGTCACGGTCAAGATCCCGGCAGGAATAAGTACAGGAAAAAAGCTGAGACTTTCCGGAAAAGGTGCCAGTAGAGTCCCGGGAGGTACCCGTGGAGATATCTATTTCAATATCATAGTTCAGGATCATCCCATCTTTACAAGGGAGGGGGATGATATATATATGGATAAGGAGATAAAATTTTCAGATGCAGCGCTGGGGACATCCATTGAGGTGCCGACTCTGGAGGGGACAAAGAGGATCAAGATCAAGCCCGGGACCCAGAGCCATAGCAAGATAAGGCTAAAGGGATATGGTATACCCCATTTAAAGAGGGGGGGAAAGGGGGATCAGTATGTAAAAATAATAGTAAATGTCCCCAAGAGATTAAACAATAAACAGAAAAGACTATTAACAGAATTGGCTGAAGAAGGAGTATAAACATCTAATCATATCAAATATCAAAATATACATTTTAAAGGCAAATTGATATGCAACTAAAGTGGACCCCATATATGCCTTTTGGGGGGATGTCCAGAAAAAATGTGCATCATTATAGATAATCATCCATTATTCTGACACCTGAACTTGTGCCGATACGCGAGGCACCTGCAGAGAGCATATCCTCTAATCTCTTCAAATCTCTTATTCCTCCTGCCGCCTTGATCTTTATTTTGTTACCCACTGTTTTATGCAGCAGACGGACATCTTCTATACTTGTGCCATCCGATATAAAACCTGTAGATGTTTTGATGAACTCAGCGCCTGATTCAACTACAAGGAGTGCGGTTCTTTCCTTTTCTGTATCTGTAAGAATGGGGGTTTCTATTATTACCTTGTGGAGAGATTCAGGCGTAGCCCTTATTATTCTCTTTAGTTCTTCCACTATACCGTGATCATCTTTAGACTTTATAAGGCCTATGTTTATAACAATATCGAGTTCATCTGCACCTCTTGCAGCAGCATTTCTTGACTCCAGTACCTTTATATGAGTTGTACTGAACCCCAGAGGAAATCCCACCACGGTACAGACCTTGGTACCGGTATCCCGTAAGAATTTTTTTGCCAGGGTAACATAGAAGGGAGCGATACATACGGAGTAGAATCCATATCTCTTTGCCTCGGAACACAGATTTGCAATATCCTCTCCCGTTGCTTCAGGTTTAAGTAGTGTATGATCTATAAGTTTTGCTAAATCCATCAATTAAAAATTTGCCACAGAGTTCACAGAGAACACAGAGTTTACTTTTTATTTCTCTCTGAGACCTCTGTGTCCTCTGTGGCTATTATTTTCTTTCATTATTTGGTGTCACTATTCCACCTGATATGACCAGCTTTATCCCGTCCTCAACCGTCATGGAAAGGGGAATAATATCCTTTTTAGAAGCAAATATCAGATACCCTGATGTAGGATTAGGGGTAGTTGGTACAAATATGTTTATCATATCATCCCCGGTAGCATCCTGTATCTCCCCCTTGCTATCACAGGTTATAAACCCTACAGAGTAGAGGCCCTTTCTTGGATATTCTAATATCACTACCTGTCGAAATGCCTTCTTATTTGTATGGGCAATAGTATCTATGACCTGTTTAACAGCTGTATATATACTTCTTACCACAGGGATTTTTTCCAATATCAGCTCACCCAACTTAACCAATTTGCGGCCAAATATATTTGTAGTGAGCAGTCCGGCAAAAAAGACAATTAAAATAGTGGATATAAAACCGAGACCCGGTATGCGATAGCCGGGACGGATAGGTACATCTATAAATATCAGAAGTTTTGTAAGGATAGGGGAAAGAAGTTTATCCACGTTATTGAAGAGCAAGGAAAGGACAAGATAGGTAATTCCCACCGGGAGTATTATCAGAAGCCCTGCAATAAATATATTTCTTATCCTATGCTTTAGCTTTTTGAACATTAGATTTCAAAACTGAGAGTGTGTCTTACCGATTTATCCCGACTCATATTCTTTTCTTCACAACGGAGATCTTCTAATGAGATTGAATAGAGGATATCTGATATATGTTTGGCCAATCTCTGCCATAAAAGCCTGGTGACGCAACTATCAACCCTGTTACAAGGGTCACCATCGAAATTTTCTGTGTCGACACACACGGCAGGGGAAATAGATTCGTCGACAGCCCTGAATATATCCCCTATACTGATCTGGTCCGCTTTCTTTGCCATGAGATATCCACCGCCGGGCCCCCTGACACTCTTTACGAGTTTTGACTTTCTGAGTTTCATGAACAACTGTTCTAAGTAGTGTAGAGATATCTCCTGTCTTACAGAGATGCTTGACAGTGAGATAGGATAGTTCTGTGGATTAGAGGCAATATCCAACATTGCCCTGACTGCATAATGAGCTTTTGCTGATATCCTCATAATTGATCTATCCTTCTATAACATCCCCTTCAATGGGATCAACCCTTACCCCTTTTTCTTTCAAGGCCTCAACTGCTCTGTCGATCTCTTCCCCTTCTCCTGTGATCTCTAAGTCAACCCATCCTGTCTTCCCATCCACATTTGCCTTCCGTATATTGGTAACTACTTTAAACTCCTGTCCTATCTCATAGATTAGAGGTCTTTTAATCGTCTCACCAGAGAATGTTAAATGAACCTTTAGTTTAGCCATATCTCTTCTCCTTTATAAGTGCCTAAAGTGAGCTAAAGTTAAAGATTATATTCCTTCATTTTAGGCACTTTAGCTCACTTTAGCTCACTTTAGCTCACTTTAGGCACTTTTTTTCACTATTATCTCCCAATCAGTATCATTGAGCTGATTTATCTCTAATATCTCATGCCCATCATCTGTTAAGCTCCGCGGGACATTATCAATAGCAGGAAAATGATCTACAATAATCCTGAGAAGATCCCCATGTCCTAATTTCTCTATTGCCAGTTTTGATCTGACAAAGGTATAAGGACATACCTCTCCTCTGATATTAAGCTCCTGTATCGTCTTCTCTCTAACCAATTTTTCTGTTCCCTTTTCAAATTCACCAACTGCAACATAACATTCGCAGCTATCCGGAAATACAGTAACAATGACCCCCTCATTTATTCTCCGCGCCAGCTCAAGCGTTGCTTTCATAGCCGCACCTGAAGAATGACCAACTATAAGTCCTTCCTCATGGAACAACTTTTGAACCATCTCATAGGAGTCCTCTGTCTTTACACTTATCTTCCCATCCAGGGAACCTTCATCATATATGCCTGGAATTATAGAACTTCCCATATGCTTCAGTCCTTCGATACCGTGCAGAGGTTCTGATGGCTCTACAGCAATGACCTTAATATCTTTATTATATCTCTTCAATCCTCTTCCTGTCCCTATAACCGTCCCTCCTGTACCTATCCCGGCCACAAAGTGGGTGATCTTTCCTTTTGTCTGTTCTATAATCTCAACCGCTGTTGTATCAAAATGTGCCTTCCAGTTTGATGGATTATTGTATTGATCAGGCATGAAGTATCTGTCAGGATCTTCATTATATATCCTGTGTGCCTCCTTAATGGCCCCGTCCGAGCCATCTATGGGGTCTGAGAGGACTATTTCTGCATTATATGTTTCAGCCATGGCCTTTTTTCTCTCAATACATACATTCGCCGGTACTACGAGTTTAACAGCATACCCCTTTACCTGTCCGATTAAGGCGTAGGCCACCCCTGTATTCCCTGAGGTAGAATCGAGTATGGTCTTTTCCTTTGTCAGCATACCAGATTTCTCACCATCTAAAATCATCCTCAAGGCAGGCCTTGCCTTTACAGATCCGCTTAGATTGTACCATTCTGCCTTGGCATATATTTCAACACCCTTTAGTCCCTTTGTCAGGTTTTTGATCTTTATAAGCGGGGTGTTTCCTATCTTTGTAAGTATGGATTGATCTATATCTTCTTCTACCTCTAATACTTTATCCATATTGATACTCCTTCTCGCCATTCAGATGTAAGGTGAAAGGCTGAAAATAGCCCCCACAATAATCATTCACCTTACACCTTTCACCTTATATTCTTACACCACAGAATTCCTCATAATCAATCAGTTCTGTGATAGTTGGATTTTCACTACATACAGGACATTCAGTATCCTGCCGGAGCTTCAACTGCCGAAATTCTGTTTTCAAAGAATCATAGAGCAGGAGGCTTCCTACCAGTGGTTTTCCTATGTCCAATATCAACTTTAATGCCTCTATTGCCTGAAGTGTACCTATAATCCCGGGCAGTACACCTAATACCCCTGCCTCCTGACAACTGGGAACCATCCCTGCAGGAGGGGGCTCAGGGTAGAGACACCGGTAACAGGGTCCCTCTTTTGGTTTGAATACTGTGACCTGTCCCTCAAAACGGAATATACTTCCATGCACATTGATTTTGTTCGATATTATGCAGGCATCATTTACCAGGTATCGGGTCGGGAAGTTGTCGGAGCCGTCAAGTATGATATCATATCCCTCAATGATCCTTCTGATATTTTCAGAGGTAATCTTCTCCCTGTAACACTCGACCTTTACATCAGGATTAAGTGAGACTATTGTCTTCTTTGCAGATTCAACCTTTGGCCTCCCGATGTCTGCTGTATTGTGGAGTATCTGTCGCTGGAGATTGCTTATGTCGACCTCATCAAAATCTACTATCCCCATTGTC
The DNA here is from genome assembly GCA_003229375.1 of Nitrospirota bacterium. Taxonomy (GTDB): domain Bacteria; phylum Nitrospinota; class Nitrospinia; order SZUA-224; family SZUA-224; genus SZUA-224. The sequence goes on along the minus strand of QIDP01000134.1, from coordinate 23,836 downwards.
CCTATACCGGCAGCGGCCAGATAATACGCAGCAGGGGAGCCTAACCCACCCGCGCCGAGGATAAGGACCTTTGACTCTAAAAGTTTCTTCTGTCCCTTACCACCTACCTGGGGCAGGATTATGTGCCGGCTATATCTGTGTATCTGCTCATCTGTGAAATCAAAATCTGACATTTTTTATACTACCTCCTGCTATGGCAGGTATAATGGAGATCTCATCACCATCCTTTGTTGGTGTGGACTCACCATCCAGGAACCTTATATCTTCCTCATTTTTATATATATTGATAAATCTTCTGAGAGAACCATTCTCATCATAGAGCCTCTCCCTTATCCCGGGATACTGCCGCTCCAGATCTGATAACACCTCTCCTATATTTTTCCCCTCAGCCGACACCTCTCCCTGATTATTGGTCAGCTTCATAAGGGGAGATGGGATACGTACATTTATTGGCATCTTTATTTCTCCTCCTCTATATTAAATGTTTTCTGAAAGGAACCTATACGTGGATCTATTACTGTCAGTTCCCCTATACTATTCTCTACAGCCTCCTGTGTCTTTAGGCCATTACCGGTGATTGAAATCACAGTGAGATCATCCCTCTTGATCCTTCCCTGTTCAATGAGTTTCTTTGTAACCGAAACAGTCACGCCCCCTGCTGTTTCTGTAAATATACCCTCGGTCCTGGCCAGGAGCTTCATCCCTTCTACTATCTCCTCATCAGAGACATCTTCTCCATAACCACCACTTTCTACGACTGTCTTGATACCATAATAGCCATCTGCCGGATTCCCTATAGCTATGGATTTAGCGATTGTGTGCGGTTTTACAGGTTTGATAAACTCGGCACCATTCTTGATTGCAGTGGTTACAGGTGAACACCCTGTTGCCTGTGCTGCATATATCTTTGTCTTTACCGTATCTATCAGACCCAACTGTTCAAACTCCTTGAGGGCCATCCACACCTTGGTAATCAGTGAACTACCGGCAACCGGAACAATGATATGATCCGGGGCACGCCACCCTAATTGTTCAGCGATTTCGTATCCAAAGGTCTTTGACCCATCACCATAATAGGGTCTGATAGTTATATTGACGAATGCCCACTTATAGTTTGCAGCGATTTCGCTGCATAGCCGGTTTACATCATCGTAGTTTCCCCTTACACCAACGAGAGTTGTCCCGTATATCAGGGTACCAAGGACCTTTCCGGATTCTAAATCCGAGGGGATAAATATATAACTCTTAAGACCTGCTTCTGCGGCATGTGCTGCAACAGAGTTTGCAAGATTCCCTGTTGAGGCACAAGCTACTGTATCATATCCGAATTCCTTTGCCTTTGTAACAGCTACAGAAACAACACGATCTTTGAAGGAAAGAGTGGGATGATTAACACTGTCATTTTTGATATATAAATTCGTAAGACCCAGTACCTTGCCCAGATTCTCCCCTCTTAATAAGGGGGTAAAACCGACATGTTTTCCTACTGTTGGTTCCCCATCTATGGGGAGAAGTTCACGATATCGCCATATACTCTTTGGTCCTGCCTCTATAGAATCTCTGCTAATAGCCTCTTTTATCCCTTCATAGTCATAGACTATTTCTAGAGGACCAAAACAGAATTCGCATACGTGTATCGGCTTCTTTGCATAGCTCCGTTTGCACTCTTTACATTGTAATCCTTTTACAAAACCCATAATATCTTACACCCTATTCCCCCTGTCAGGGAAGATCACCACTACGTTCTTTTTTCTCCCGAGCCTCTGCGCTATCTTTATAGCAGCAAAACATGCAGCACCGGATGATGGTCCAACCATCAGTCCCTCTTTTATTAAGATATCTTTTTGTGTAATATATGCATCATCATCGTTCACAGCGATTACCTCATCAAGTATATTAGTATTCAATATCTCAGGTATAAATCCGGCCCCGATGCCGGGTATCCTGTGAGAGCCAACCTTTCCACCTGAAATGACTGGTGAGGCAGCAGGTTCGACAGCAACTACCTTTACTGTAGAATTTTTTCCCTTCAGTACTTCACCGATGCCAGTGATAGTCCCTCCTGTTCCTACTCCGGCTACAAATGCATCTATACGCTCCCCGCTCATGGCCTTTAATATCTCCTTCGCTGTTGTCCGTCTGTGAATTTCAGGGTTGGCCAGATTGCCGAACTGCCGCGGCATAAAATAATTTGGGTTTTCGGCAACTATCTCCTCTGCTCTGTCCATGGCTCCCTTCATTCCTTTTTTAGCATCACTCAACTCTACCTCTGCACCAATATAACTCAAGAAAAGCCTCTTTTTAGAACTTATACCTTCAGAGACAACAAGAATTACTTTGTACCCCTTTACAGCGCCGACTATAGCAAGAGCAATACCGGTATTGCCACTGGTGGGTTCAATAATCGTTCCCCCTTTTTTTAGGAGTCCGCTCTTCTCTGCATCCTCTACCATACTAAGGGCTATGCGGTCTTTCACGCTACCACCAGGATTAAAGGCCTCTACCTTGGCATAGATCGTTGCAGAATTCCTCTTTACTATCTTGTTCAGCCTTATTATCGGTGTTGAGCCGATCAGATCAATTATACTGTCTGCTCTTATCTGTATCATTTGATAATATCATATAAATTTTGTAATAAATTTATAATATTAAACTTAACAATTTTTGTCAAGTATTTTTTAAAAAAGAAATTGGATTTTATTATAGATATCTGATATTATTATTTTGGGTTCTTTCGTGGAAAAGTTGAGTGACTCAAAAGTGACTCTACTGCAAAAACTTTAAAAACAGGGTAGCCGCAACCTTTAGGTTGCGTAAGTGGCTGATTTATAGCAAGCTTTTTCGCAGGCTAAAGTCTGCGGCTACCAATTTCGGAGTTTCTGCAGGGGAATCAAAAGTAAATTAAAAATTAAAATGAAAAAACAAGTATTTCATAGCCCTAAAGCTCCGGAACCAAAAGGGCCTTATTCTCAAGGTATAGTTCATAATGGAATTCTATATATTTCAGGTCAGGTGTCAATAGAATCAAATACGGGTAATATCATTAGAGGAACTATCGAAGACGAGACGAGAGCAACTCTTGAAAATATTAAGATCATTATTGAAGAAGCCGGCTCTAAAATGGAAGATGTTTTAAAGGTCACGTGCTATCTTTCTAATATGGATGATTTTGAGGGGTTTAATAATACATACAAGGAATACTTTCCAAAAGAACCTCCGGCACGAACTACAATTCAGGCCGGGAGACTCCCTATGGATATAAAGTTGGAAATAGATGCCATAGTAGCAATTAAGTAATTTAACGTCTCGGAAACTCGACAACGTATTGTGGAATTTCTTGACATTTCAAATACTTTGTGATAAAAATATTAAACAATATAGAGAGGTAAAAGCATAGAAAGTAATGGATATATCTGCAAAAAAGAGGATAATTTTTCCACTCGATTGTCCGACACTGGAAGAAGCCGAATATTATGTTACCATTTTAAAAGATTATGTAGGGCTATTTAAGATCGGATTAGAGTTATTTGTAAGTGCAGGACCGGAAGCGTTAAAGAGAATCATGGCCATTTCTGGTGTTGATCAGAAAAACATCTTCCTTGATATGAAATTTCATGATATTCCGGAGACTGTTCGTGGTGCGTATCGGGCTGCTTCCATGCATGGCGCAAGCTTTGTGACGGTTCACTGTGATGAGGGAAGGAGATTACTTGAAACAGTAGCAAAAGAGGATATAAGCGGAACAAGGGTACTGGCTGTTACTCTCCTGACAAGCCTTGATAGAGGTAGTCTGGTAGAGTTAGGATATTCACCGGATATGACACCTGAAAAGATTGTACTGCGCAGGGCAGAATTCGCTATAGAGGCAGGATGTGACGGGGTTGTCTGCTCCGGTTCAGAGGTCCGTGCTGTAAAAGAGAGATTCGGCCTGGATTTTATCGTAGTAGTACCCGGTATTCGGCCCTCATGGTCTTTAGTAAATAACGATGATCAGCGAAGGATTATAACGCCTGCCGGGGCCATAAGAAACATGGCAGATTATGTGGTTGTAGGAAGACCTATCCGACAAGCAAATGATCCCGTTGCTGCGGCAATAAAGATAGCCGGCGAGATAGAAGAGGCCTTGCTTAATAGAAGTGTTAAGTGATAAGGTTTGAAAAATGCCTTGACTTTTTATAGCTTACTTATTATTATCATTCCCTGATTCTATTGAAGGGGAAAGAGTAGAAGGGAGAAGAGAATGCCTGTACCTAAACGAAGGACATCTAAAACAAAAAGGAACAAGAGGAGATCCCACAGCAGATTAAGCATGCCTGCGCTTTCCATATGTCCTCAATGTAATGAGACAAAGCTTCCACATCAAGTATGCCCGCACTGTGGGACATATAAGGGTAAGGAAATACTTATTATAGAAGAGATGTAGAGTGTAGTATAGATGAAAAGCAGTGTTGCGGTGCTGTGGTTGGGGGAATACATAAATTCAGGGGTGGGTGGCATGGACAAACTTGTTTGTCCGTGGGGAAATTTTCAGGTGAATACGAATGAAGATAGCTGTTGATGCAATGGGTGGAGATAATGCACCGGGAACAATAGTCGAGGGTGCTGTATTGGCATCCAAAGAATTTGGAGTGGATATCCTCCTTGTAGGTGATGAAGGGGTACTCAGAGATGAGTTAAGTAAATATAAGGGTGATAATCTTGCTATATCTATAAAACATGCGTCAGAGGTAATCTTAATGAATGAGGCACCCTCTATAGCCTTAAGGAAGAAAAGAAACTCTTCTATAATGGTCGCCATAGAGGCTGTAAAGAGTGGTGAGGCAAAGGCGGTGGTGAGTGCGGGTAACACCGGAGCGGTTCTGGCAGCATCGAGTATAATATTACGTACGATAAAAGGAGTGGCCAGACCTGCTATTGCAGTATCTCTTCCTACGATTAGAGGATCATCTATACTCCTTGATGCAGGTGCTAATGTGGATTGCAAAGCAGAACAGCTTTTTCAGTTCGGTATTATGGGACATGTATATGCTAAGTATATGTTAGGAAAGATCAATCCATCTATTGGTTTACTGAGCATAGGAGAAGAGGATACCAAGGGTAATGAGGCTACAAAAGGTGCATTTCAGATGCTCAAGAAGAGTTCTATAAATTTTATCGGTAATGTAGAAGGGAAAGAGACATATAAAGGGAATGCAGAAGTACTAATCTGTGATGGTTTTATAGGGAATGTAGCCTTAAAGATAAGTGAGAGTCTGGCCGAGATGATTGAGGAAAGTCTGAAAAAGATGTTTGCCAAAAATCTCCGTAGTAGAATAGCCTATATGCTTATAAAACCATATTTAAAGGCCTTTAAGAAGTCTGTTGATCATACCGAATATGGCGGTGCACCCCTATTGGGAATAAATGGTATTTGTATTATTTCTCATGGAAACTCCACGTCAAAGGCGATCAAAAATGCTATTAGGTTTGCTGCAGAGTTTGTTAAAAAGGATGTGAATTCACATATTCAGCAGGATATCGAACAAAATCTTACGATACAGGATTCAGGGCCAAAAAAGAGGAAACTCTGGAGGCATATTAAGGATTCAATATCCCCCCATTTGGAAAAGAGTAGGGATGAGTTGTAAAACAGATATTTTTTATAAGAATAAAATATGAGAGCAAAAATAATAGGAACAGGTTCTTATGTCCCTGAGAAGATTCTTACTAATTACGATTTAGAGAAAATGGTAGATACTACTGATGAGTGGATTCGTACCAGGACAGGAATGGTGGAAAGGAGGATAGCATCTAAGAAGGAGGCGGCCTCTGATCTGGCTATAATTGCTGCAAAGAGGGCATTAAAGGACGCAGGCGTTAAAGCAAAGGATATAGATTTGATCCTCCTGGCAACTGCTACACCGGATATGCTTTTTCCATCTACTGCATGTATAGTTCAGGCAGCTTTGGGGATAAAGGGATCCGGCGCATTTGATATATCTGCTGCATGTACAGGTTTTATCTATGCACTCTCTATTACTGAGCAGTATATCAAGAGTAGAAAATATAAAACAATCCTCTTAATTACATCTGAGCTGCTAACGAGATATATTGATTGGACAGATAGAAATACATGTGTCCTTTTTGGAGACGGTGCGGCTGCGATGGTTATCCAGAGTACGAATGATAGAAAGAGCGGCATCATATCAACCTCTATTCATGCTGATGGTTCATATGCCGATTCTCTCTTTGTGCAGGGCGGTGGAAGCAGATGTGTAGTGAGTCATGAGAGTGTTGATAAGAAGCTCCACTTTGTGAAGATGAGGGGGAATGAAACCTTTAAGATGGCTGTAAAGGCTATGACTGCATCAGCTCAGGAGGCATTATCATATAATGGTTTAAGTGTGAATGATATTGATCTTCTTATACCACATCAGGCAAATATAAGGATAATAAATGCTGTATCAAAAAAAATAGGATTACCGTCTGAGAAGGTATATGTTAATATAGAAAAATATGGTAACACATCTGCTGTATCTATACCTCTGGCATTGGATGAAGCAGTAAAGGGAGGACGTGTTTCTAAAGGAGACCTGGTGTTGATGGTAGCATTTGGAGGAGGATTAACATGGGGGGCAGCCTTAATAAGGTGGTAGGATTATGTTAAAGACTAAAATATGTGATCTTCTGAATATTGAGTATCCCATAATTCAGGGCGGGATGGCGTGGGTATCCACTGCAGAGCTTGCAGTGGCTGTATCAAATGCCGGGGGACTCGGTATTATTGCTGCAGGGAATGCCCCGGCTGAGTTTATACGTAATGAGATCAGGAAGGCAAAAGAGATTACACAGAAACCTTTTGGGGTAAACCTGATGTTCCTTTCCCCCTTTATAGATGAGGTAGTAAAGACTGTTTTGGAGGAGAGGGTTCCTGTTATCACTACCGGGGCAGGAAATCCAGGTAAATACATATCCTCTTTTAAAGAGAGGGGGATGAAGATAATTCCGGTTATCCCATCTGTTTCCCTTGCACGTCGTTTAGAACGTCAGGGGGTAGATGCACTGATTGCAGAAGGGACAGAATCCGGAGGGCATATAGGGGAATTGACCACCATGGTGCTTGTCCCTCAGGTAGTAGATGCGGTAGATATCCCTGTGATTGCTGCAGGCGGTATAGCAGATGGAAGGGGACTGGTAGCTGCTCTGGCTCTGGGGGCAGAAGGGGTTCAGATAGGGACAAGGTTTGTGTGTGCCTCTGAGTGTACTGTTCATTCAGCATGGAAAGAGGCATTCTTAAAGGCAAAGGATAGGAATACAGTTGTTACAGGACGTCCAACCGGACACCCTGTCAGAGTATTGAAGAATAAACTCTCAAAGGAGTTTGAAAGACTTGAGGATGCCCGTGCACCTATTGAAGAGTATGAGAAGTTAGGAGAAGGGAGACTAAAGGAGGCTGCCATAAATGGTGATATTGATTTTGGGTCTGTTATGGCGGGTCAGATAGTCGGAATGGTAAACGAAATACTTCCTGCCAGGGAGATAATCGAGAGGATTATGACAGATGCTGAGAAGGTAATGAATCGTTTAAGTGATATTTAGGGTTCTCCCTCAAAAATATCAAATATCAAAATATACATTTTAAATGTAAATTATTCCATACATATTCAGTCTCTTCAGAATAAGCCAGAATAGATAAGGAAGTATTTCAAAAATATATTTACTTTTTAATTGTTTGTTTTGATATTTGATATGAAGTTATTTTGGGGGTGAGCTTTTAGAAAGAAGGGGTGTATATAATGGGGGAAAGAATAGCCTTTCTGTTTCCCGGACAGGGTTCTCAATATGTGGGCATGGGAAGGGAGTTTTATGAAAACTACCCTATAGCTCAAGAGGTGTTTCGTGAATCTAATGATATCTTAGATATAGATATCTCTTCCCTTTCATTTGACGGACCTGAAGAGGAGCTAAGATTGACTGAAAACACCCAGCCTGCTATTCTTATAAATAGTATTATTGCCTTGAGCATACTAAGGGAAAATGGTATAGAATGTGAGATAGCGGCCGGACATAGCCTCGGCGAATATTCTGCTCTTGTAGCAGCAGGATCTTTAAGGTTTTCTGATGCTGTTGATCTTGTACGTAAAAGAGGGAGGTTTATGCAGGAGGCAGTTCCTGTCGGGGCAGGGACAATGGCCGCAATTATCGGACTTGACAGGACAGCAGTTGAGGATATATGTATGAAGTGCAGTTCCATAGGTGTTGTCCAGCCTGCAAATCTGAACAGCCAGGAACAGGTTGTTATTGCCGGAGAGACAAGGGCTGTTGAGGCTGCTGTTCAGGCAGCAGAGGAGAATGGTGCAAGGAAGGCAGTAATACTCCCCGTGAGTGCCCCATTTCATTGCAGCCTAATGAAACCGGCAGAGGATAGACTCGGGATCGAATTGGAAAAGGTGAGATTCAGTAAACCTTCCTTCCCGATTATAACGAATGCAGATGCAAAGAAGATAGACTCGGGTGATGACGCAAGGGTATCTTTAAAGAGGCAGGTGAGTTCTCCTGTACGCTGGGAGGAGACAATGAGGCTCATAATAGATGAAGGGATTGATACCGTGATAGAGATTGGTCCGGGAAAGGTCCTGTCAGGTCTTATGAAGAGGATAAATAACGGGATCAAGAGACTGAATGTAGAGGATATAAAGAGTCTTGAGAGGACAATAAAAAAGGTTAAAGGATAATAGTAGATGAAATTGGAAGGAAGAGTAGCCATTGTTACAGGGGGAGGTCGTGGTATAGGTAGATCTATCGCGCTGACACTAGCAGAGGAAGGGGCTGATCTTGTGGTAGTTGGCAGAAATCCTGAGAGTATCTCTGAAACGGCTGAAGAGATAAGATCAATAGGAAGAAGGTCTCTATTTATTAAGACAGATGTCTCGATTGCGAGTGATGTGAATAGTATGGTAGAGAAGTGTATTGGCGAATTCGGTAAGGTAGATATATTAATAAATAATGCCGGCATTACGAGGGATTCTCTTCTGGTGAGGATGAAGGAGGAGGATTGGGATCTGGTTCTGAGGATTAACCTGACAGGGACATTCAATTGTATGAAGGCTGTTACTAAGTATATGATGAAGCAGAGAAGAGGGAGGATAGTAAATATTACATCAATAGTGGGGGTTACGGGCAATGCAGGTCAAGCAAATTATGCATCCTCAAAGGCAGGTATAATAGGTTTGACAAAATCTATTGCTAAGGAATTAGCATCGAGGGGTATCAATGTAAATGCTATCGCACCCGGCTTTATTGATACTGATATGACAATATCCATACCGGAAAAGACAAGGGAAGAGCTGTTAAGGCAGATCCCGATGGGAAGATTGGGGATATCGAAGGATATTGCCAGTTGTATAAACTTCCTTGTTTCTGATGATTCAGATTATATCACAGGACAGGTCATCCACGTGAATGGCGGGATGTTAATGTAGGGGGGATGAATAGCTGAATAGTTACTTTAAAAGTAAGTTAGGGGGAAAGCCATAAGAGAGAACGTAGTCTTAAAAAATATATTTACTTTTGAATTGTTTATTTTGATATTTGATATTTTATTAATAAAGGAGGTGAGGCTCGGATGCCAACAATAGAGGAAAAGGTAAAAGGGATTATCGTTGATCAACTGGACGTTGATGAAGAAGAGGTTACTGCGGAGGCCTCCTTCATTGACGATCTTGGGGCTGATTCACTTGATACTGTTGAGCTAGTAATGGCCTTTGAAGAAGAGTTTGATATAGAAATTCCGGATGAAGATGCAGAAAAGATTGTAAAAGTGAAGGATGCTGTAGAGTATATTGGGAAGCAGGTTTAAAATTGAGAATGCTTACTATTTATTATTGGAGGTGATCTCCTGAGAAGGGTTGTAGTAACAGGTCTTGGTTTAGTTACGCCATTAGGCATAGGGGTTGAGAGTAGTTGGACATCTCTGTGCAGAGGAGAATCAGGGATTGGCAAGATAACACGTTTTGATGCCTCTGGATTTTCGTCACAGATAGCAGGAGAGGTAAAGGGATTTGATCCGCTCAATTACATTGAGAAAAAAGAGATAAAAAAGATGGATACCTTTATCCACTATGCTATTGCCTCTAGTATTATGGCAGTGGAGGATGCTGAACTTAAGATTAATAACGGAAATGCCGGAAGGATCGGTGTTATTGTTGGGGCGGGCCTGGGAGGACTTCCGGCAATAGAGAAGTATCAGGCTCTTTACTTAAAAGGAGGAGCGAAGAAAATATCTCCTTTTTTTATCCCGATGGTGATCGTTAATCTGGCATCAGGGCAGATATCCAGGAAATTTGGAATAAAGGGGCCTAACTCTAGTGTTTCAACTGCCTGTGCTACAGGGACACACGCCATAGGTGATGCCTTTAAGGTTATTCAGCGGGGAGATGCAGATGCCATGTTAGCAGGTGGAACAGAGTCTGTTATTACCCCTCTCGCTGTTGGCGGGTTTTGTGCTGCAAAGGCCCTTTCTACACGAAACAATGAACCGCAGATGGCAAGCAGACCATTTGACAGGGACAGAGATGGCTTTGTCATGAGTGAGGGGTCAGGGATCTTGCTATTAGAGGAGTTAGGGGTTGCCCTGAATAGAGGTGTGAGGAAGATATATGCAGAGGTTACTGGTTACGGGATGTCAGGGGATGCATATCATATCACGTCACCTGATCCTAAGGGAGAGGGAGCGGCTCACTGTATGAGGGCAGTCCTTGAGGATGGGCATATTTTACCTGAAGAGGTAGATTATATCAATGCGCACGGAACATCTACTCCTACCGGAGACGCGGTAGAGACACTGGCAATAAAAAATGTCTTTGGTGAGTATGCCTATAAATTACCTGTAAGCTCTACTAAATCAATGACAGGCCACCTCCTCGGGGCAGCAGGGGGGGTTGAGGCCATATTTTCTGTATTAACCATAGACAGGGGTGTTATACTCCCAACTGTAAATTATGAAAATCAGGATCCCGAATGTGATCTCGATTACGTCCCAAATTCCACAAGGAAGGCAGATGTAAGAATAGCTCTATCCAATTCTTTTGGTTTTGGAGGGACCAATGCTATCATTGCATTCAGGAAATACGAAAACTGACTATGCTATCTGAAGAGAGAATTAAAGAACTTGAGATATTTCAGGAGAGGTTGAATTACTGGTTCAAGGAACTTAGCTTCCTGAATGAGGCATTGACACATAAGTCTTATGTCAATGAAAAGGATAATAATATGCGTGACAACGAGAGATTAGAATTCCTGGGCGATTCGGTTATTGATTTGATAGTAGGTGATTATTCCATCAAGAGATTTTTGAACCATTCCGAGGGTGAACTCTCGAAGATAAGGGCGGCTGTGGTTAATGAGATTAACCTGGCAGAGGTAGCCCGTAGTATTGGAATAGGGGAGTTTATACTCTTAGGAAAGGGCGAGGTGCAATCTGGTGGAAAGAGTAAAAATTCGATTCTGGCTAATACCTTTGAGGCGATAACAGCGGCCATATATTTAGATAGTGGATTGGAAAATACATATTCAGTCATTATAGATAGATTCAAGGAAAAGATTGATGAGGTTGGAAATAGTTGCCATTATAGAGATTTCAAGAGTGAGCTTCAGGAACTCACTCAGGGACGATTGAACTGTATTCCATCTTACCGTATCTCTAGTGAATCAGGACCGGATCATGAGAAGGTATTTGAGGTGAATGTAACTATTGGAGGGGTAATCTATGGTAAAGGAAAAGGTAAGAGTAAAAAGGAGGCTGAGCAATCTGCTGCAAAAGAGGCATTGGATAAATTACTTGAGGAATCTCCTCCTAATGACTGATAACCTGTAACAAATCTCTACCGTCTTTTGCATCTCATCTTCAGACCATCTTTGACCGATTTTTATTCACAAAACCTTCAAAATAGCCTAAGGCTCTGAAAAATAATAACCTTTACAGAGCCTAACTATTCCGAGGATAACTCATCCACTCATAAACTAATTTGTAACTATTCAGCTATATTCATTCCCCCTTTAACTCTTTATTCTTCATCAAGTATGTGAAAATATTAAAAAGATAAAAGAGGATTTTTTTCTCAAAAGGTTATATATTATTCATGATGAACCACTCAAAAAGTTTGATATGTTAAAAATAAACGAAATATTCAAGGATATCCAGGGAGAATCGAGCTATACAGGATTTTCAACTGTTTTTGTCAGATTCACAGGGTGTAATTTAAGGTGCACATACTGTGATACAGTATACGCTTATTACGAAGGCAATGACCTCCATGTTGAGGATATTATCTCCCAAATAGAGGGGTATACTTGTCCTCTTGTGGAGATAACAGGCGGGGAACCCCTTTTGCAGAAAGATGTTTATAGATTGATAGAGGGGCTTCTTAAGAGAAACAACAAGGTATTGATAGAAACCAATGGGAGTATAGATATAAGAGGAGTAGATGAGAGGGTTATAAGAATTATGGATATAAAGTGTCCGGATAGCGGAATGTCTGGTGAAATGAAATGGGAAAATTTAGGGTATCTAAGGGGAACAGATGAGGTAAAATTTGTGGTGAGCAGCAGGAGGGACTATGAATGGTCAATCAATATAATTAAGGAGTATTCGCTCGAGGATAGATTAACAGTCTTGATTTCTCCTGCATATGGTGTGATAGAGCCCCAAAATATAGCAAAGTGGATACTTAATGATCAACTTAAAATCCGTTTTCAACCGCAACTTCACAGGTATATATGGGGTGCAGAGGAAAGGAGGACAGATCCATGACAGTGAAAAAGAGATTCAGGCGAAGGAATTATTTTGTAGATAAAAAAGCTCAAGGAAAATATGTTCTCTGGGTTATCTTTTATATCGTTCTTTATACAATCATTTTAAGCACTATAATCTATCTGCCGGCTAATCTTTCCCTGACCGATGAGCGTGGGTTATATGCATATTCATTGATTGAGGAATACCTTAATTATAGGGTACTACCTATGATATTTATATTCCTGATAGTGGTTGGGATTCACGTTATCCTGACCACACATAGGTTTTTTGGTCCTATCATTCGTTTTAAATCCGTTGCCTCAGATATCGCTAAGGGGAACCTTACAGAAAGGGTTAGATTGAGAAAAGGTGACCATCTGTTAGATTATTCCGAGAGTTTTAATGAAATGATCGCCGCACTGGATGAAAGGGTAGGGGAGATAAAGAAGAAAGAGGGTATAATATCAGAGAGATTTACAAGGTTAATGAATGATATAAAGAACAACAACCTCTCACAAGCTGATATATGCAAGGATATAGAGGGTATTCAGAAGACGCTGAGGGAGTTAGAATCGGCTGTTAATTATTTTAAATAAATGACAGAAAAATGAAGATAATAGTGAATAAAAAGCAGGAAAAATATGAAGATTACTGGATATTTTTTTTAAAAATACAGTTGTTACTAAATGAGGAGGAGAGAGCTCTGCTGGAAAAGTATGGTAATACAAAAGTAATGTTAGGAAAGGTGGATGATTGTGAAATTTTTCGGGATAAGGGAACAAAGTCTGTTGATGATTTCATTAAAGGAGTCTTATGGGAATCAGATCATGTAAATGAGCTTTCCATGGTAGAGAGTGAGATCATACAGAGGTTGGAGAAGATTATGACAAAATATAGTCTTATGAAAGAGTGGGAAGGCGAGAGCATAATAGAGAATAATTAATTTAATTTTGATATGTTACATGGTTCTTCCCGCGGCTTTAACAAACGGTCTCAGGTTATTCATCAATGCAGTGAACTTTTTGGGTTTTAGAGATTGGGAACCATCTGAGAAGGCCTCTTCCGGTCTAGGATGGACCTCTATCATCAAACCATCGGCACCAGCGGCAATGGCTGCCCTGCTCATAGGTTCAACATACCGCCAGTTTCCTGTAGCATGGCTGGGATCCACAATTATAGGCAGATGGGTCTCTTGCTTTAATACAGGTATAGCACCCAGATCCAGGGTATTACGTGTAGCGGTTTCAAATGTCCTGATACCTCGTTCGCAGAGGATTACCTCATGATTTCCCTCTGAGAGGATATACTCTGCAGCCATTAGAAATTCCTTGATAGTAGTCATCAGACCCCTTTTAAGGAGGATAGGCTTATCTACCCCGCCAAGTTCCTTTAATAAAGAAAAATTCTGAACATTCCTCGCTCCAACCTGTACAATATCTGTATAATCTGCAACCAGACCAACCTCTCTGGGATTCATAACCTCTGTAACGAATGGAAGTCCTGTCTCATTCCTTACCTCAGCCAATATCTTTAATCCCTCTTCCTCCATCCCCTGAAAACTGTATGGTGATGTACGTGGTTTGAATGCACCACCTCTCAATATCTGGGCTCCGGCATCCTTCACAGCCCTTGCTGCCTCCATCAACTGTTCCATGCTCTCCACAGAACATGGACCAGCTATTATAATTATATTATCCCCCCCTATCTTGAGATCACCGATAGATATAATACTATTTTCCGGTTTTACCTGTCTACTGGTGAGTTTGTAAGGTTTGAGAATAGGGACAACACTCTCCACCCCCGGGAGTGATTCCAAAGATTGGAGCCTTGCCTTACCCCTTTCGTCTCCAACCGCACCTATAATATTCCTCTCCACTCCCTGGATAATATGAGGAGTATATCCAATCTCTTTTATCCTTCTTATAACCTCATCTGTCTGTTCCTTTGTTGCTCCGGCATCCATTACGATTATCATTTTTTACAACTCCTTTAAAATATCAAATTAAATTTACTTTTAAAATGTATATTTTGATATTTGATATTTGTATTTTTCCCCTCCAAATTGATTTCGAACTTTCGAGACCCTCAATTGACCGATGGTAAATCAGGTATAGATTTATCAAAGGTTGACTCTATAAATTTCTTTTTAATATCTCTTGATGATGATTTTTTAGAAATCCTCCTCTTTTTTTGCTTTACCATGACGATCTTTATGACCTCGTCCATAGTCTTCACAAAGATGATTTCCAATGATTTTCTGACAGGAGCCGGTATATCCTTCATATCCTTCTCATTTTCCTCAGGAAGTATTACTGTACGTATCTCTCCCCTATGGGCAGCGAGAATCTTCTCTTTTACCCCACCAACAGGAAGCACCCTGCCTCTCAAGGTGATCTCACCAGTCATGGCCACATCCTTTTTTAGTGATATACCAGTCAAACCAGATATAATAGCGGCTGCCATGGTGATACCGGCTGATGGGCCATCTTTGGGTATAGCACCCTCCGGGATATGAATATGGATATCCTTCTTCTGGTAGAAATTTTTGTTCAGCCCCCACTTGCTTGACCTCGATCTTACATAACTTAAGGCCGCATGTGCGGATTCCTGCATTACATCACCCAATTTTCCGGTCAGGGTAAGTTTTCCTTTTCCATCCATTACAATCACCTCTATAGCCAATAATTCACCTCCGACTTCGGTCCATGCCAGACCCGTTGCCAGACCCACTTCGTTTTTATCCTCTGCCTTTCCGACACGATATCTTGGGGTCCCCAGATATTTGGCAACCTTACGGGAGGTTATACTTACCTTTGTCTTCCTTCCATCCTGAACAACCTTCTTTGCTATCTTTCTGCATATCGATGCTATCTCACGTTCAAGGTTCCTTACCCCTGCCTCCCTTGTATACTGCTTTATAATTGTCTGGATGGAGGCCCGTGAAAAGTGTAGATTTTTGTCTGTTAGCCCATGCTCACTTAACTTTTTCGGGATCAGAAAGATATCTGCTATCTTCATCTTTTCATGTTCTGTATATCCCGGTATCCTCAAAACTTCCATTCTGTCCTGGAGAGGCTGTGGTATAGAATAAAGTATATTTGCAGTAGTAATAAACATGACCTCTGAGAGATCAAACCCTACTTCAAGATAGTGATCATCAAAGGCATTGTTCTGTTCAGGATCAAGCACCTCTAATAAAGCAGATGAAGGGTCCCCCCTGAAATCTGTGCTCATCTTATCTACCTCATCCAGCATAAAGACCGGATTCTTGGTCTTTGCCTTTTTGATAGACTGGATAATTCTACCTGGGAGTGCCCCAATATATGTTCTTCTGTGTCCCCTTATTTCTGCCTCATCTCTTACTCCTCCAAGCGACATACGGACAAACTTCCTTCCCATTGCCCTTGCTATTGACTGACCTAACGATGTCTTTCCTACTCCGGGTGGTCCTACGAGACATAATATAGGACCTTTCATCTTCTTAACCAGCTTGCGAACAGCCAGGTATTCCACGATTCTCTCCTTTATCTTTTCCAGGCCGTAGTGATCATTGTTAAGAATCTTTTCAGCCTCCGGGATCTTCAATTTGTCCTTGGTCCTTATCTCCCAGGGGAGATCTACAAGCCAGTCTATATAATTGCGAACAACAGTAGCCTCAGCAGACATAGGGGGCATCATCTCAAGTCTTTTGAGTTCCTTTAATGCCTTTTCATTAATATCCTTTGGCATCTTTGCCTTCTTTATCTTATTCCTCAGATCATTGATCTCTGTCTTTACATCATCATGTTTTCCCAATTCCTTCTGGATTGCCTTCATCTGTTCTGTTAGATAATATTCCTTCTGACTCTTCTCCATCTGCTTTTTAACACGTCCTCTTACCCTGTTTTCTACCTTCAACATCTCAAGCTCGGACTCAATAAAATTGTATATTTTTTCCAATCTCTTGTTAACATCTATTAATTCCAGTATCTGTTGCTTTTCAGAAATCTTTAGAGTAAGGTGAGCGACAACAGTATCCGCATATAGGTATGGATCATCAGTATTTGCGATAGAGGATAGTATCTCGGGTGGAATTCTCTGATTTAATTTAATATATTTCTCAAAGATACTATTTATATTCTTCATCAGTGCCTTTATGTCCGGAGAGTTAGTAGTAACCTTCTCTTCTATCCTGGTCACGTTTACCTCAAAGAAGTCATCGTTCTTAAGAAATGAGTCTATTTTTGCCCTTTCTTTTCCCTCAACAAGTACCTTAACCGTCCCGTCAGCTAGCTTTAGGATTTGCAGGATCTCTCCTATGGTTCCAATTTTAAAAATATCATCTGGTTCAGGATTATTTGCCTTTGCATTTTTCTGTGTAGATAATAAAATATTCCTTTCCTGGGATAAGGCATTCTCTACTGCCTTTACAGATTTCACCCTCCCTATAAATAGGGGAATTATCATATACGGAAAAACCACAATATCCCTTAGCGGAAGCAAAGGCAGGGTTCTGGATAGAGTGATCTCTTTAACTTTATTTGCATTCATATAGTTCTCCTGAGCGTGGTTAACTCGCCCGTTTCTCATATAGTATAATAGGCTGCTCCCTATTCGTGACAACCTCTTTGCTGATAACACATTCTTTGATATCCGAGTAGGATGGGAGATCATACATCATGTCTAACATTATATCTTCTAATATAGAACGTAACCCCCTTGCGCCCATCTTGCGTTTCGTCGCCTCTCTTGCAATAGCCCGCAGTGAGTCATCTGTAAAACTGAGATTTATTTTTTCAAATTCAAAAAACTTTTTATACTGTTTAATCAGGGCATTCTTAGGTTCCACCAGTATCTTCACCAGCGTATCCTCATCCAGATCGTCCAGGGTGGCCACCACAGGCATTCTCCCTATAAACTCAGGGATCAATCCATATTTAAGCAAATCTTCGGGCTTTATCTGAGAAAGTATCTTCCCTATGTTATTTTCCTTTGTATGTAATTTACTTCCGAACCCCACCGTCTTTTTCCCTATCCTTTGCTCAATGATCTTATCTAATCCAACAAATGCACCACCACATATGAAGAGGATATGGGTTGTATCAACACGGAGAAATTCCTGATGAGGATGCTTTCGTCCCCCCTGAGGAGGTACACTTGCGACAGTCCCTTCTATTATCTTCAGAAGGGCCTGCTGAACACCCTCTCCTGATACATCTCTTGTTATAGAGGGATTCTCCGACTTCCTGCTGATCTTGTCGATCTCATCAATATAGATAATACCTTTCTCAGCCTTCTCCACATCATACTCTGCTGCCTGCAGGAGTTTTAATATGATATTTTCTACGTCCTCTCCCACATAGCCTGCCTCTGTCAGGGTAGTAGCATCAACGATAGTAAAAGGCACATCCAATATTCTGGCCAGGGTCTGGGCTAATAGTGTCTTTCCAGTGCCTGTGGGGCCTATCATGAGTATATTACTTTTCTGGAGCTCTACATCATCAAGGTCGATGTTCGCCTCTATCCTCTTATAGTGATTATGCACCGCTACTGATAGTACCTTCTTTGACCTCTCCTGTCCAATAACATAATCATCCAGTATCTTAGTTATCTCCTTTGGCTTAAGAAGACGTTGAAATTCATCTCCCTTCTTCCGTGTCCATTCTTCCAGCATTATCTCGTTGCAGAGATCGACACATTCATCACAGATATAGACTGTTGGTCCTGCAATCAACTTATTGACCTTTTCCTGGGACTTCCCACAAAAAGAACACCTCAGTGTGCTGCCTTCTTTGCTTTTCTCTGCCATCTACTTTCCTCCCTGGCCCATTTTACTTTTTTCTTCCTTTGCAATCCTTGATATTATGACTTCATCCACAATACCATACTCCCTGGCAGCTTCGCCACTCATAAAAAAATCCCTGTCTGTATCATCCCTGATCTTACCCAGAGACTGTCCGGTATGTTCAGACAACACAGAATCAAGGGTCTCTCTCATCCTCAGTATCTCTTTTGCCTGGATATCTATATCAGCCGTCTGTCCCTGAAAACCACCTGAGGGCTGGTGTATCAATATCCTTGCATTGGGAAGGGTAAATCTCTTTCCTTTTGTACCTGATGCTAATAAAAGGGCACCCATGCTTGCTGCCTGTCCAATACATATTGTCTGTATGTCCGGCTTGATATATTGCATTGTATCATATATAGCCAATCCTGAGGTGACTATACCACCAGGACAGTTTATATAGATATATATATCCTGCTCCGGCTCCTCAGCTTCTAGATACAACATCTGTGCAATCATTAGATTTGAGACATAATCATCGATCGGTGTTCCCAAAAATATTATTCTATCTTTTAAAAGACGTGAGTAGATATCATAGGCACGTTCTCCCCTGCTTGTCTGTTCCACCACCATCGGAATTAAGTTCATAATTTAATATCCCTTTCCCTTTAATTAGTATCCTGAATTATTTCTGATCTGTCAACAAATACCTCGTTGATCTTAAATTTATTTATCAGTGTGTTAAGTATCTTCTCCCTTTTGATCTGACTTCTTAACCTCTCTAAGGTACCATCCTTCTCCATATTCACTTTTAATACATTTACCGCTTCATTCCTCAGGACGGCGATCCTCTTAACCTCCTTATCTATATCTTCATCTGTAACTTCAACCCCTTCCTTTTTAGATATCTCTTCAAGGAGGAGTTCTCCTGCTACTATCTTTGTTGACGATTCCCTAAATCCCTCTCTTAGATTTTTGATATCAATATCTGATTTGTCTTCATCAGATTTTTGATACATCATACGTCTCTTTGCATTCTCTGCCATGAAATCCATCTGATTCTCGACTAACCCCTTAGTGGGCTCAAAGGGATTTAATTCAACTAATCTATCTGTAATTTCTCCCTTTAGTCTTGCATCAGCATTTAACCTTTCGTTTTTCTCAAGATTTTCCCTAACCTTTTCCCCGAGCTCCTTGATAGTCTCACACCTACCGATCTCTTTGGCAAATGCGTCATCCAGCTTTAGTAATCTCTTTTCCTTTATCTCTTTAATCCTTACCTTGAATACTACATCTTTCCCGGCTATCTCCTTGTTATGAAAATCACCGGCAAAAGAGACCCTTATATCCTTTTCTTCCTCCTTATTCATGCCGATTAGTCCCTCTTCGAACTCCTTCACAAAGGTTCCCGAGCCGATCACTAATGGCTGATTTACACCTTTGCCCCCTTTTAGAGAGATTCCACCAACAAATCCTTCAAAATCTATTATCACATAATCTGAATCCTTAACTGATCTGTCCGGGACATTATCAAATTCTGCGTGTGCTTCCTGCAATCTTTTTAGTTCATTTTCAACATCCTCATCAGAGATATTTACATTCCTCCTGGTAAATTCTAATCCATCATATTCCTTAAGCTCAATATCAGGGAGGACCTCCACCGTAGCGGTATAACATAAGGTTTTTTCCTTTTCTACTTTTATATTATCCAGTTTAGGCTCACCGACTACACGGAGCTTATAATCCTTTATTGCCTTTTCATAGGTTTCCGGTATAATTTTCTGTAGGGCATCATTCTCAACATCCTTGCTATAGTATTTCTCCAGTATATTTCTGGGGATCTTCCCTTGTCTGAATCCATGAATCTTCACCTTTTTCTTGAGTTTACTATAGGCTATATCCACTTCCTTTATAAATACTTCGGATGGGATCTCAATCTTTAAATGTCTTGTACATTGTCCCAGATCTTCTAATTCTACCTTCATTCTTTTTTATCCTTTTATTAAAATTGGAGTTTTCCGTTAGAAGGACTTAACGCCTTCCCTTCTTTAAATCGAAAATCGACATTCGAAATCGTAAATTTTAGTGCGAGAGGGGGGACTCGAACCCCCATGGTTATCCATCGCGTCCTAAACGCGACGCGTCTGCCAATTCCGCCACTCTCGCTTTCATCCATGGCAGATTACTACCCTTATGGTGAGCCGTGCAGGGATCGAACCTGCGACCTACTGATTAAGAGTCAGTTGCTCTACCAATTGAGCTAACGGCCCACCATAAAGGTAGTAATACTAATACATCGGCAATCGAAAATCGTAAATCATGATTATAGCACGCCCGGCAGGATTCGAACCTGCGACCTGCGGATTCGAAGTCCGACGCTCTATCCATCTGAGCTACGGGCGCAGTATTAGTGAATAGTGAATGGTTGTTAGTGAATAGTTAAAACTAACAACTACTAATAGAGAATTGGGGTGAGCGAAGGGGATTGAACCCTCAACCACCGGAGCCACAGTCCAGTGCTCTGCCAATTGAGCTACGCTCACCACTTTTTAATATCAAATATCAAAACAGACAATTTAAAAGTAAATATATTTGAATACTTCCTTGTCTGTTCTGGCTTAGAAATATGCTTGTCTATAATTTACCTTTAAAATGTATATTTTGATATTAAATATTTGGTTTCTATACTGTCCCTAAGTTTCAGGAAATTTTATATATATAGTACGCCTGAGAGGATTCGAACCTCTGACCTACGGATTAGAAGTCCGTTGCTCTATCCAGCTGAGCTACAGGCGCAGTATTAGTGAATAGTCGTTAGTATTTAGTGAATAGTTAATAATAACCAAATACTAAATACTAACGACCAAATACTAAATACTAATCGGGGCGAGAGGATTTGAACCTCCGACCCCCTGCTCCCAAGGCAGGTGCGCTAAACCAGGCTGCGCTACGCCCCGCTAAATTTAGTTTATACATTTAATTATTATCATATAAGCCCTATAAATGCAATAATTTTTTAACAGATTCCTTGCAAACCCTTTTAAAATTTTCGATTTGCGATTGATTATCTTAACTTCCCAACAACCCTCCTCTGTATATCTATAAGTTCCTTTATTCCCATCTCTGCCAGCTTTATAAGGCCAGACATATCCCTTTTAGAAAAGGTGGATTCCTCTGCTGTTGCCTGGATCTCTATGAATCTGCCCTTGTCGGTCATAACTATATTCATATCTACATCTGCTGCTGAGTCTTCTTCATAGTCTATATCCAATAATGCCTTCCCTTTCACAATTCCCACACTAACAGCTGCAACAAAGTCTTGTAAGGGAATATTTTTTATTTTCTTTTTCTCTTTCAGAAACCTTAATGCACCACAGAGGGCGACAAATGCACCTGTAATGGATGCGGTACGTGTTCCCCCATCTGCCTGTATAACATCGCAATCCATCCATACTGTCCTCTCACCAAGCGCTTCAAGATCTACCACTGCCCTCAAGGATCGTCCGATAAGACGCTGGATCTCATGTGTCCTGGGCTTGACCTTACCCGTCATTGCCTCCCTTAACACCCTTGTTTGGGTGGACCGCGGGAGCATAGAATACTCGGCTGTTATCCAGCCTTTCCCTGTATCTTTAAGGAAAGGTGGAACCTTATTCTCCACAGTGGCAGTACATATCACCTTTGTATTACCCATTTCTATCAGCACAGAACCCTCAGCATGCTTGATGAAATCAGGGATGATCTTTACTTTGCGCAGCTTAGTCGATCCTCTTTTTTTCCTCATATATAGTAACCCTCAATCAAGTAAAAGCTTAACCCTTAGTAACTACTGAGTAGTTACAATCCTTATTGAAAGTAGATACCATACCATTTTCTCTAAAATTTTACAATAATTTTTCGTAACTATTAACTATTTAGCCAAATGAAGCGTAAATAAAGAAAACCGATCAAGTCGGCACAAAGGAAGATAAAAAAATGAAGCATTCCTGGAAATTCTCCAAACGCATGGATCGGATCGCTTTGAGAATCTTTCTGAAAAACAAGTTATGTTATATAATCGGGGATTATATTGGAAGAAATATTTTGGGGATTGAAAATCAAAACTTAACTCTCATCTTCTAAAATATATTTCAAGGGATTTACCTGAACACCTTTTACTATGACCTCATAGTGGAGATGGGGGCCTGTGCTGCGGCCCGTGCTCCCTACCATAGCTATTATCTGCCCCCTCTTGACCCGATCGCCAACCTTTAATAAGTGCTTTGAGTTGTGCCCATATCGTGTGATAATACCGTATCCATGATCGACCTCTAACATATTACCGAATCCATGATTTCTAGTTACACGTATCACAACGCCATCAGCAGGAGATATGATAGGGCTACTCATCCTCGTTGCTATATCTAGTCCCTTATGCATCTCCTTCAAACCTGTAAATGGTGAGTTCCTGTAACCGAATTTTGAGGTAATCCATCCCCTTGTGGGCCATATAGACGGGATAGAGGATAGGAAGGAGGTCTGATCCTTGAAGAATTCATCCAACTCCTGGAAACTTACCTCCCGAAGGTTGGCCTGCAATCTGAGCTGTTCTAAATCCTTATAGAGCTTTTTTATGCCTCTTAGAGAGTCTTTCTCCAATGCTGCCGAGAATTCGGTCATCTCCCATTTGTCAGATCCCCCCATACCCCATTTTTTCAGAAGAGAAGGATTCCCGGAGTCTTCAAGGGCAGTTATTATTCTCAATTTTTTGTCAAATTTCTCAAGGCGTACCATCTGGACATCGAAATCCCTTATCTTTTGGGCAAACCTCTCTATCTCTATCTTTTGAAGCCTATTTTCTCTAAGGACATCCTCTAAATCCACCAGTTCCTTGTTCATCTTAATATACTGTTGAATAAAGAAGACAGAAAATCCTGTGATAGATAGGGTGATTATGATGAATATGGTTAGGCAGGTTTTCAGGATATGTTTGTAAATCCTAAAGCTTCGAAACTTCCCTGTTAAATCAGAACATAATATAATACTATAAAATCTTTTTTTATCCTTTTTCATCTGTCTTCCTACTCTTGAAGAAGGATTTTATGTCCACTTTAAAATAATTTTTTATTTCCTGGCTGACCCCCGCTTTCAGCGGGGATCAACCTCCTCCTGCAAGGTTGATAAGAAAAGAAAAACATCACTCTTTATAAAGACATATATAGTCTTTCAGAACTCTTTGTCTCTGTCTCTGTGTTTGTTTCTTCAATTTTTGTGCCAAGATGGACTAATGATCTTTTAAAAGATGTCTTTAGCATAACCCT
>QIDP01000109.1 GCA_003229375.1 Nitrospirota bacterium | reverse complement strand
TAAACTTACTATTTTAGAAGGATTCACAATGTCTATCAATCCCTATTTATCCCTTATTGCTACCGTAGTAATTGGGAGAAGAGCCAAAAATTTTAAAGAAAGGGGTGAGAAAAGATGGCAAAAGAACTTGGAATAGAAAAGATTGTTGATTTAAGCTACGAAGATGCTATTACAAGGGCAAAGGATGAATTAAAGAAAGAAGGTTTTGGTGTTTTAACGGAGATAGATGTAAAAAAGACCTTGCAGGAAAAGATAGGAGTAGATTTTGAAAAATATATCATTTTAGGGGCATGCAATCCTCAATTTGCCCATAAGACATTGACAGCGAATAAGGATGTAGGTCTATTATTACCCTGTAATGTGATTGTTTATGAAAACAAGGAAGGTCAAACGGTTGTATCCGCAGTAGAACCGCTTCAGATGATGGAGTTGATAGATAATGCTGAAGTAAAAGAGATTGCTAAGGAGGTATCTAAGAAACTTCATCAGGTGATAAATAGTATTTGAACCTAAATTGAGCGATTCTTTCATGTCGGGCGAGACGCCCGACCTAATTTGACAGGCGAGACGCCTGTCCTACTGTTGTGTGAAGCATCAACCCTTTCCAGTAGGACAGGCGTCTCGCCTGTCCTCACTCATTGGGTGAACTCTATTTATTAATACCTGAATCTTGCACCGTTTCCGTGCAAGAAATTTTTCTTGCCGGTAGCCGCAGCCTTCAGGCTGCGATTTTACGCAGGCTAAAGCCTGCGGCTACCAATTTTGTCTCATATCTATTTAAACCGATAAGATAACCTAACTGGTTAAAGACATTAATATATAACACTATGAGCAAACCTATAACGGGTGTGGTTTGCCTGCCACCATATCCCATTAAAGGCTAAATTCGCGCAAGATTCAGGTAATATCTTTAATCACTTCACTTCACTCATATCAACTTTATCGCCGATATGGATATTATGCTCTGTAAACCAATTTTCAGCCATCTCTACAGCATATCTGGCAGGTCTTTTGGCATGATAATAAATAAGTTGATGATCAGGTACACCATACTGGGCCTTCATCTCCTGAATATCAACTATTTCATAGTCTTTATTGACAAAGGCAATAGATAGATTTATGTAGCAGTTTTTCATATAGAAGGTCATTTTTTCTTCAGATGGATAAATAAATATCATCCCGCAATTTTTTTCAAGTTTTTTACGCCACATCAATCCAATGGCCTGTTTCTCAGGGGTATCGGCAATCTCTACATAAAGGGGGATACCATTTATCCTCAGCTCTTCACGATTTTGTATATGAATAATATCTAT
The DNA here is from genome assembly GCA_003229375.1 of Nitrospirota bacterium. Taxonomy (GTDB): domain Bacteria; phylum Nitrospinota; class Nitrospinia; order SZUA-224; family SZUA-224; genus SZUA-224. The sequence continues at coordinate 32,538 of QIDP01000109.1, read as the reverse complement.
AGACTCTGTTTCATTAGATTTATTGGTTTCATCACGGCCAGAATTGCAAGAGGTACAGTATGTAATGCAACAGAGCAGAAAAAGGATTCCAATGAATAGATGGCTTCCTCTGAAAATACTATTTTTCATTCTCCTTCCTCTGAAAATCCCCCCTACCCCCCCTTTAATAAAAAGAGAAAGCAGTATCTCCTCCCTTTGGAAAAAGAAAAGCAGTAATTCCCCCCCTTTTCCAAAGGGGGGTCAGGGGGGATTAGTTTTTCATCCACTTTGTGCCGTTGGTGGCACGAGGGTTTCATAATTAGTTTTCTATATTACCAAAAACAAACAGGGATGTCACTAAAAAGAAAGGTTCTTGACTTGACATACTTTTAATTTAAGGTAGAATTATTAATAGATAAATGAGAAGGAAGATATAAAGCAATGAACTGGATAGATATTGGTATCATAGCTCTTTTGGGTATCAGCTTGGTGTATAGCCTTCTGAGAGGATTTGTAAAGGAACTTTTTTCTTTGGCATCCATTATAATGGGATTTTTCATGGCCAGCCAGTTTTACCAATATATCTCTTATTATCTTTCCGGGTTAATAAGGAATTCTATTGTTACAGATATATTGGGCTTTATCATCATATTTATTGTCACAGCCATCCTCGTAAGCTATATAGGGAAATTCATAAGGAGACTTCTAAGGAAGGGAAAGACACTGACTTTCATAGATCGTCTTGCAGGTGGTATGTTAGGGATCCTCAAGGGGGTATTGATACTCTCACTGATATTGATACCGATAAATAACTTTCCCTTTTTGAGAAGCGAGATGGCGTTGAGATCCAGGCTGGTGCCATATTTCATGGCCATTTCCAGGGAGTTAACCAATTTTTCTTTTTCTAAATTATCTATAGGTAAGAAGCTGGAAAAGCTGGAAGGTAATACTACCCTGAAAGGGGTAAAAGATAGGTTGAGCCAGGAGGTAGAGTTGATTAAGAAGACCTTCAAAAAAAAGGAGGTTCTCTCTCTTATCGATGAGGACATCTCAGAAGATGATAAGACAAAGCTTGAAAAATTGCTGAAAGATAGCCTCTAGTATAACGTTTCATTAAAATATAGCCGTATATTCACCACAAAGACACAGAGGGCACAAAGAACTATGCCCTTTAAAAACAATAAATTAAACCTTTGTGTTCTTCGTGTCTTTGTGGTGAATTATTTGTAGACATTTTAGTGAATCGCTCTACTAGATTGTTTTTTCTATCTCCTCTACTGCCTTATCGATAGATAGCTTTATAGATTCATGTTCATTATCCGGTATGGTATTTAATACATATTCTGATGGATCCTCTCCTTTAGGCGGCCTGCCAACCCCAATCCTTATGCGGGAGAAATTGTCTGTCCCGATATATTCTATAACCGACCTTATACCCTTATGTCCCGCATCTCCTCCTCTAACCTTTTTTTTGATTTTTCCTAATGGGATGTCAATATCATCATGGATTACTATAATATCTGTCGGGAAGAGATTGAGGGTATCAAGTATAGATTTAACTGCCTTACCACTTCTATTCATGTAGGTAAGAGGCTTTACTAACATGACCATCTTGTTATGAATCTCCCCTTCCCCTAATAATGAATAGTATCTTTTGATACTAAGATGTATCTTATATCTTGAGGTTATTTCATCAATTACAAGGAATCCAACATTATGCCTTGTATATTGGTATTCAATATCCGGGTTGCCCAGTCCAACGATTACTTTCACTCTTTTACTTCTTTCTTTTCCTCCTTTTCATTTACACCTACTTCCTCTTGTGCCTTGATTTTCTCTTCTTTGACCTCTGCTGTAGGTACGGTAACAGTGATTAATGGCTCATCCGGGTTGTTCAATATCTTGATACCCTCTGCAACATTGAGATCTCTGATATGTATTGCATCTCCTATATCAAGCGGGGAGATATCGACTTTGATCTCCCCGGGTATTAATCCAGGCAGGCATTCGATCTCTATTTCCCTTACAAGATGGTTTAATATTCCTCCTTTATTGGCTATCCCTATTGATTTTCCAAATATACTGAGAGGAACATTGACCATGATCGCCTTATCCATTGATATCTCCATCATATCCACATGTAGTATCCCACTTTTTAATGGATAGGACTGTATTTCTTTAATAATTACCTTTCTATTTCCCCCATTTTCCCCTTCTATATTAAACTGGAAGATCGCGTTCTCACCCCCGTGCTTTAGGATATTCATTATATCCTTGTGGTTGATAATTACAGGGAGATTTTTTTTATCCCTGTATAGGATCGCAGGTATAAGGTCAGCTTTTCTCAATTTTCTGGAGGCACTTTTACCTATACCCTCCCGTATTTTACCATCCAATTCAAGATTTTTCATAATCTATTCTCCATAAACAGAACTTAATTTAAATTAGTTAAACAAATAATGAACTTACAGATGTCTCATTGTGAATCCTTATTATAGCCTCACCTAAGAGTTTAGCGACCGATAGTACCTTAATTTTTTTGCATATATCATCTTTCCCGTTAAGGGGTATAGTGTTTGTCACTATCACCTCTTTTAATTGAGAAGAGGTGATCCTTTCCAGGGCAGGACCGGATAAAACAGGGTGTGTACAGCAGGTATAGACATCACGTGCCCCATTATTGATAAGTGCCTTTGTAGCCTCTGTCAAGGTCCCGGCAGTATCTATCATATCATCTACAATCAGTACATTCTTGTCCTTCACTTCTCCTATAATATTCATGACCTTTGTTTCTCCGGGCGCATCTCTCCTCTTATCAATTATGGCCAGGGAGACATCCAATCTCTTAGCAAATGCCCTTGCACGTTCTACCCCTCCAGGATCAGGAGAGACTACCACCATATCATTATTGAGATTCTTCTTTTTGATATATTCTATTAAGATAGGTGTGGCAAAGAGGTGATCTACCGGGATATCAAAGAACGCCTGTATCTGTCCTGCATGGAGATCCATGGTTAATACCCTGTTGGCCCCTGCAGCAGTAATAAGATCCGCTACCAGTTTGGAGGTTATGGGTACCCTCGGTTCTACCTTTCTATCCTGGCGGGCATATCCATAATATGGTAGAACTGCTGTGATCCTCTTTGCAGAGGACCTCTTCAGGGCATCAATCATTATCAGGAGTTCCATCAGATTTGTGTTTCCAGGGTAAGAAGTGGATTGGATTGCAAATACATCTTTACCACGCACATTTTCTTTTATATGTACCAGTATTTCTCCATCAGAGAAATTGGATATACCTGAATTCCCGAGAGGGATATTTATATAATCGCATATCTCTTTGGAAAGAGCTGTATTTGCCCGCCCTGAAAAAATTAACATCTTATTGTTAATCATTTTTAAAAATCTCCTATAACTGGGGCGGGAGGATTCGAACCTCCGAATCCAGGAACCAAAATCCTGTGTCTTACCGCTTGACGACGCCCCAAAGATTAGCTGTGGGATATATCTCCTGTAAATCGACAATTGTCTCTGTTAAAAAGACACTCCATTCTCCCTCTCTCAGTCTGTGACAAGCCTCCTTAGCAATATTATAATCTGTGAATAGACCGAAAACGGTTGGACCGCTTCCCGACATCATAGAACCTACTGCCCCAAGCGACCATAGTTTATCCTTTATATCTTTTATAACCGGAAAGCTCTTTATAGCTGGAGATTCTAGGTCGTTAAATATATATCTTCCTATCTTTTTGATCTCTCCCTTATTCAGTAGAGACATTAATAGATTAATATTATTATCTTTATTTGTCAACCTCAAATTTAGGTTTTTGTATACCAGAGAGGTGGAGAGGGATAGATTTGGATTGACCAGAACTATCGGCACCCTTTCTCCGGGAGATAAAGGTTCTAATTCCTCTCCCCTCCCTCTGCCGATTGCCCTTGTTCCGAAGATAAAGAAGGGGACATCCGAGCCTAATGACTTTGCAAGATCTATTAATTCATCCTTTTTCAGCCCGAGATCCCATAACCTGTTTAGAGCAAGGAGGGTAACTGCTGCGTTACTGCTGCCGCCACCTAATCCTGCTGAGACAGGTATCTGTTTATCAATTTTTATCAAAACCCCCTTATTAACCTTTATATGCCCCTGAATAAGTTCAGCCGCCCTATATGCCAGATTGTTTTCATCTTCCGGAACAGAGCCATTATTGCATGATACTACTATTCCTGCCTCTATCCTCCTGAGGGTTACTGTATCATAAAGATCGACCATCTGCAGGATAGTCTCAACTTCGTGAAACCCGTCTTCTCTCTTTCTATAGACCTTCATGCCAAGATTGATCTTGGCATGTGATTTTATCTTTATCTCTTTCATCAATTTTTAAATCGAAAATCGACATTCGAAAATCGTAAATTTCCCCCTCATGATGGTTATTTGTGTTCCTCCTGTATCAACTCCATGACCTTTTTAAGTTTATTTCTGATATTCTCATTTTCACCTTCTTCGCTCAAGGATAACGATTTTTCCCATATCTTCCTGGCCCTCTGATAGTTTTTCAACTTGAAATGAATATCCCCTAAGTGGTCATATATTATCGCATCAGATTGGACAAAGGTAATCGCCTTTATGATCTCTGCCAGTGCCTTATCAAGCATCCCTTTCTTGAAATATGCCCAACCGAGGCTGTCTAAAAAATAACCATTAGTCGGTTCCATCTCTAATGCCTTATTCACATGGTAGATCGCCTTATCTAAATTGATCCCCATGTCAGCATACATATAACCAAGAAAGTTATGGGCATTGGGATGGTTAGGGTTTATTTTAATGGTATTCTTCATTTCTTCAATCGATTTTTCAAAATCTTTAATCTTTTCGTAGGTTGCACCTAGATAGAAGCGATATGTAGCATTTTCCGGATCAATATCTATTGCCTTTTTAAGGCTCTCTATGGCTGAGTCGTAAGCCTTAGTGTTTGATAGGGCCATCCCCAGGGAAAAATGGAGTGTCGGGTTATCATATTCTATCTTTATACTCTCCTTTAAAATTTTTATAGTCTCGTCAATCCGCCCAAGTTTTTCATATATCCTGCCCATTTGGACTTGAATCTCAATTGAATTTGGTTTTTTCTCGTGTATATACCTTAACTCCTTCAGCGCATCTTCATACCTTTCCATATCTTCATATATCATGGCTATATAGTAGCGGATATTGCTGTTTTCAGGTTCTGAAGCGAGAACTATCTGAAACTCTTCCAGTGCCCTCTGATAATCCTTTTGCTCATAGTATATCAATCCTATCTTGATGTGTATGTTAAGATTGGCCGCTTCTGTTTTGTTTATTTCGTTATATTCCTTCAGTGCCTTACCAAAGGATTTTTGCAGAATATATACATCTCCCAGGCTGCTACGTATCCTATCATTGGCGGGATCTAATCGTAACATCTTTTTATAGATTTCTATCGCATCATCATATCTTTCCTGAGCCCTGTATATCCAGGCTAAGTTCTCCCATCCTTTTTCAAAGTGGGGGCTCTGTTTAACAGCTTTTTCAAAATACTTCTCAGCCATGGAAAAGAGCCGTATCTTTGCATATGCTCTCCCTAAATAGTACATGCCCAGCACATAATCTGGTTTGATCTCTATAAATCTCTCCAGCGTTTCTATAGCTCTGTCATTCTCCTCAATTTCCATATATAATATCCCGAGAAAGAGGTATGCATCTCCATTATCAGTATCTACCTTAAGTACTTCCTGGTACTGAGCTATTGAAGAGTTGTATTGGCTCATGCTGTAGTAAAGCTTACCTAACATCATCCTTATCGGTATATACCCGGGATCTATGACAAGTGCATCCTCACAGGTGGAAATCGCTATTTTCAACTTTCCTGTACGGACATAGATTGAGGCAAGATTCAAGTAGAGAATGGGCGATTCCGGATCATATTTGATAGCCTTATGGTATCCTTCTATGGCATTTTTAAAATCGTTATGACGTTCATACATCTGGGCCATGATGAAGCTGTAATATGCCCTGTAATCCCTCTTTTTTTCAGTAAAGGTTATTGCCTCCTCTTCAATCTTCTCAGGAGCGTGAGGAGGAGATGTAAATATTCCTTTTTCAGCAGGACCGGAGGCTCTGTACAATGCACATCCTGGCACAGACAGGGATATAATAATAGAAAAGATAAATATGTATGTTGCATTTTGCATCTATCAACTTTCCTCTCTTTGAACGACCCCTTTGACCATAAGTCTTTTCAGGGCATCTTTTATCTCTTGATTCTTTATAGGTTTTAACTCCCTTTCTATCCCTTCCCTCTCAAGAGGGGATAACCTTCTCTCTCTGATCTTTTCTGTATTAGCTTTAATCTGATCTCTTCCCCTCTGAATCTTCCCAAACCTGAACCGGATCTTTTCTATTAGCTTTCTATCTGACTGTCTGTTTAATTTGTCAACGATCATATCCTCCATAAGACTCAACTGTTGAATCCATATTGGATCAGCAACGCTTACAAAAAGGATCTTAAACCTTATGTAGTCAGGTTGGGCTATGGAGGCAATCTTACCACCCACCACATCATCCCAGGTAGATAGGAACTCTTGTTCTTTTAACTTTGAGTCTATGCCAAGATTTTTAAAGGAATCCTGCAGAACTACCTTAAGGGTTTTAAATTTTTTTTTGTAAGAATTTTTGTCCACCAGTTTCGGGAATTATTCGATTCAATAGAATGTTGCTTTTCAATCTCTGATATAATGAATTATAATACGAAATCACAGATAAATAGTTTATATTATTAAAATAACAGTCATAGCGATTTATGTCAAGTAAAGAGATTTGGTGTATAAAAATAGTGCATAAAAAATTTTGAAAATTTTTTGTTTGATTTATTTAGGTGAATATGGTATATATCCTTGTATTAATGTAAGAGTATGAATGGCTCCAAAATTTCTTATTTTGCACTTTACAATTTTCAATTATATTTAGCCGTTACTTCTAATGGTTAAACAGTTTAGAAAGGGGGGGGCTATGACAAAGTTGGAGATAATCAATAGGGTTTCACAAGAGACAGGATTGGCGAGGAATAAGGCAGAAAAGGCTGTGGAAGGGGTTATTAATTTAATTAAAGATGCCCTTAGCAATGGGGAATCGGTAATACTACGGCGATTCGGCTCTTTTGAGGTAAGAGACAAGAGAGCAAGGATTGGCCGGAACCCTAAGACAGGGGAAGAGGCAGGGATATCTGCACGGAGGGTAGTAAGGTTTAAATCAGGTAAATATTTTAAAGAGGTAGTAAATAATAATAATAACTAGATATTTATACCCTCAGAGTTTATGCGGCACCCTTAAATCTCATTCAGATAATCAGCATTGCATCGCCATAACTATAAAAGCGATATCTCTTTTCTATTGCCTTCAGATAAGCCTTCATAATCAATTCTTGTCCTGCAAAAGCACTCACCAGGATAAGGAGGGTAGATCGTGGGAGGTGGAAGTTTGTTAGTAGAGCATCTACACCTCTGAATCTATGGCCGGGATATATAAAGAGATCAGTATATCCACTTTCCGGGATCATTCTGCCATTATTTTTCACAATATGCTCTAATACGCGTGTAGTTGTGGTACCTACGGCTATAATACGCCTTTTGTTCTCTTTTCCCTCATTGATCTTATGTGCATTAGTGGTATCAACCTCGTAATATTCTGACTCCATCGTATGATCAAAGATATTATCGACCCGTATAGGATGGAATGTGCCTGGTCCGATATGAAGGGTTATTGTGGAGATATCTATCCCCCTATCCTCTATCCTTCCGAGGGAATTTTTAGTAAAGTGAAGACCTGCTGTAGGTGCGGCAATCGCTCCTATCTGGTTGGCATAGACTGTTTGATAATATTCATTATCCATGGCCCTGATTGAGTGGTCAGTACCGGTTCCCTGTAGATCCCTTTTGATATAAGGTGGAATAGGGACATATCCATATTTGTTCAGTTTATCATTGAAATCACCACTGTACTGGAATTCGATTGTTACCCTTCCATCGCCATCTTGCGATATTATCCTTCCCTCTAATTCTCCTTTTTCAAAGATGATTATGGTGCCAACCCGGAATCTCCTCCCACCTCTTATCAGGGCTTCCCATGTATTGTTAGATTTTTCTTTCAGGAGTAGTATCTCTATTTTACCCCCGGTTACCCTCTTCCTTCCCACCAGTCTTGCAGGAAATACCTTTGTGTCATTGAGGACGAGAAGATCTGTTGGTCTTAAAAAATCAGCAATATTGCAAAAGATACTGTGAGTTATACTTCCCTTATCCTTATCAATGACCATCAACCGGGCCCTATCCCTGATTTTTAAAGGGCACTGAGCTATTAGCTCTTTGGGTAAATTGTAATCAAAATTCGAGAGCTTCAAATCCATACACAATCTATGATTACAAACAACATCAGCATTATGCTTATCACACCATTAACATTAAAGAATGCTACATTGACCCTGGAGAGATCGGCCGGTTTTACAATAGAATGCTCATACCAGAGTAGTAGGGCTACCAGTGCTACACCTGTGAGATAGAGGAAACCAAGTTTATCTATCATGATCAGGGAAAGAACCGATATTATCATCAGGATATGAAATATTGATGATATCCTCAATGCCTTTGTAATACCATACCTCCGGGGTATGGAGAAGAGACCATTCCTCTTGTCAAAATTGATATCCTGACAGGCATATATTATGTCGAAGCCTGCAAGCCAGAGCAATACTGTTGTACCCAGGACAATCGATGTTAAGGATATCTCCTCTCTGACAGCTACCCATGCACCTATAGGCGCTAAACTGAGAGCCAGGCCAAGGAATAGATGGGAGTTTGAAGTAAATCTCTTTGTAAATGAATAGAAGAATATTATAATTAAGGCAGGTAGTGAGAGTTGAAATGCCATTGTATTCAACATGTAGCATGAAAAGAGGAATAAGAGGGCAGAGACAAGGAGAAAGATCAGATAATGATGGAGTTTAACCTTTCCTGATGGAAGTGCCCGATTACTTGTACGTGGATTCGACCCATCATAAACAACATCAACTATCCTGTTGAATGCCATTGCGCAACTTCTAGCCCCTACTATTGCTGTCACTATCCAGAATAGTTTATTAAGCGGTGGTATACCTTCTGCCGCCAGGAAGGCACTCATCAGGGCAAAAGGTAAGGAAAAGACTGTATGCTCAAATTTTATATCCTTTAGTATTATCTTAAATCGTTCAATCATCCACTTTCTTTTTTCTTTCCCCAACATGGTAATAGATCATTATCTATGTTCAAGTGATCTAGTACCTTTGCCGCAATAAAATCTGCTATATCATCAATAGACCGGGGGTTGTGATAAAAGCCTGGCGAGGCAGGAAGTATAATAGCGCCTGCCTGACTCAGGGTCAACATATTCCTTATATGAATCTCATTTATAGGTGTCTCTCTCGGGACAAGTATAAGCCTTCTCCTCTCCTTAAGGGTTACATCGGCTGACCTGCTGATGAGATCGTTAGAGATCCCGGTTGCTATCCTCCCCAGAGTTCCCATGCTGCATGGAATTACAACCATTCCCCCGCACTTAAATGTGCCACTAGCTATACTCGCGTTGATATCCGAATTTTTGTATATATGTATTCCCCTGCCTTCAAAGTAAGAAGGAGTAATCCCTGTCTCCTCCTGCAGGATGGCTACACCATTGGAGGAGATAATGAGATGTATCTCGGCGTTCATCCTGTGAAGAAGATCAAAGACCTTTTTGGCATAAAAGGCACCACTAGCACCCGAAATAGCTAATATATATCTTGATTGCATATGATTTTTTTTACCACCTCTCTTATTTCTCTATATACCTGATCCTCTGGCAAAGAGGCATCTATTCTGACTATATAAGGTTCATTAAGGGAGTCGAATATCTCTTTTACCTTCTTTAGATCTTTTTCCCTTTCAAAATAATTATTTTTTTCTCCCCTTCCTCTGGTGATCCTTAATATCCCAACTTTTGGTTCGATCTCCAGGATAATAGCCAGATGAGGCACAGGGGCAAACTCCTCATTCATTTCCTTTATCCTTTTTATATCAATACCTAGTGACCCCTGATATGCTATGGAAGATATATAGTATCTATCCATTATAACAATCTTCTTCTCCTCCAGTGCCGGCATTATGTTCCTATGCACATCTTCCTTCCTATCCTCTGTGAAAAGGTATAGTTCCTCCTCAGGTGGGGTGTTATCCCTCCCCATTTGTGCGATTTCCCTTATCCTTCTCCCCCATTTGCTGTCGGTCGGTTCCTTCAGATAGATTACCCTGTATCCCTCAGTTGCCAGATCGCTCTCCAGACGTTTTGATTGGGTTGTCTTCCCGGCCCCATCAATCCCTTCTATGGCGATAATGGTACCCTGACCCTGACGCAGCTTTTCTCCGATAGTTGTATTATGCATAGGTCAACTTACTTATGTGACAAGAATTTACTGAGTCTATCTTTGTCATCCTCACTGATTTCTGAGAACCATACACCTACATTGTATGTATACTGGTCCTTTTTTTTCTTAAGGTCATACCAGATGACTTCACCAACGGCCCTGATACTCTCCATATCCGGAGATAGGTCTATCTCCAGCTCAAGCCTGTTTTTATAGAGCATAGAGCTGTCATGAGATATATGGAGTCCATCTACTTGTACTAAATTTGTCTCCAGGCATATACCGCCCTCTGAGATATTCTCGGTCTTTCCTTTTATTAACCTCGATGATCCCCCTTCATTGTCACCGCTGGTTATCCTGAACCTAACCTGAACAGGACTTTTTAATCTGTAAAACCTCCGTTTCTCAAGCCTCTTAGAGGAACTGTCCTTCATCTCTCCTCTCCATATAATTTTCCACAATTATATAGACAATCTACAGATATGTCAATTAATTGGTTTTTGGTACAGCAAGCTCTTGTGTACTCTGCGGTTAGGTGAACTTTTACAGTTGAGGCCTTATTTTGGTAATAACGAAATAAGCACCTTATAAAGCCCCCATGTTAAGAATCCCATTAATAAAAATAGAAAGATCAATTCATAAAAAATTCCCCTATCCTTTTTCTTTAACTCTTTTTTATATCTCTTTATATCATCAATGTTAAGCCATCGGCCTTCGAAGGGGAAAAGACCATTTTTTATCATATCCTCATTTTTTCTTGTTATATCTTTTATCAGTTTATCCCTGACCTCTTTCCTGTATGTCCTCTCTAACTCCTCTACTCTTTTACAATCTTTGAACATAATATTAAAACTCTATATGGAACAAAAAATTAAATACGATAAAATTAAGAATTAGCGATATTTCCGCAATGAAGATGCCCAAAAGCACCTCACCCGTTATTTTTAGGAATGGCCCTATCTTCCTGTTGATTAACCGCAAAGGAGGTATGTTCCCTTTCATGACCTCTTTGGCCTGGAGTCTGGAAATAATTTGCCAATATTCCTCTTTCTCTATATCCTTTTTTCTCTTTTCGCTAAGCTCTAACAACAATCCTCCTTTTTATATCTTTTCGCTGGTTTCTATTGCTTCAAATCTTTTCTTTTTTGCAATTTTATCAACATAATCCATAAAAAATGCGAAAAATACCCCTCCTATTAAACCGCAGAAACCGGATATAATAACATTAATCCAGAGGACGGGAAAAGCCGGTCTTTTGGGAGGCCCGGCACGATCAACTACAACCACATTTTGAGTCTCCCGTTCTTCTTGTGCCTTTATTTCTTCCAGTTGAATATGTAGTTTTTTCAGCATCTCTTTGTAACGATCGACCTCCCGGGCTATCTCATCCTCCTTTGAGATTATCTTTGTTATTTTTGATCGCCTGCCATCCATCCTCTTTTTCTCTTTTTGATATTCAATTAGCCTATTCTTCCAGGTAACAATATCCGGATAAGATTCCATGCTAACAATTTCGGCCCTGGCATCAATAATCTTGGATTGTACCCGGGCCCTATCCTCTATAAGTTGAGATATCTCCTCCCTTAAAGAGACCGTCTTGTTTGCTTCTCGAAATCTCTCCAGCCCTTTGTTACTTTCTGCAAGTTTTGGTTCAATCTCGTTTATTTGTTTTTCTAAATTGTTTTTTCTCTTAAGTATAGGATTGGCAGAAAACTGTTGAAGAATTTCATTAAAAGATATTGGATAGGCATTTGCTACATCTGCTGCCAGTTGAGGGTCTTTGTCCCTAACATATACCTTTAATAAATATTCACTGCTTACAATAAAATCTACATCTTTTTTAAGTAATGATTTTAAACTTTTTTGTGGAAACTTGTCGCGTACCTTCTGTGCAACTGTCCTGCTTCTCAAGATGCCGACAAATGCTGCATGTATATTTTGCTGGGGTATTGGAAACAGAGGTCCCTTTATTATATCCTCATTTGCTTCACCGCTAAAGAAAGAGAAGATATCGAATCCATGGGGAATAAAAAAGACAGTCGTGGCCTCATACACCTTTTCTAATGTATAACTAAAATATACAGCAAAAAGGATAGCAATAATAATAATAAGATAGATTGCTTTCTTTCTCGTATAGAGTACAAACCAATAATCAGCTAAGGTACGTTCTTCCATTTAATTCCCCTCTTAGAGACTGTAAAAGTTATTACTTTACAGTCCCTTAATAATTTACCACAGAGTTCACAGAGTTTATTTAAGCACAACATCCTCATGATTGCAAGGTTTTTTGCCTCTCCTCCCCCAATATAAGTATTGCACTTTCAGTTAATCCAAAATATATCCATGGGAATAAACGCAAGAAATCCGGGTCAAACTGGCTATAAATTGTAAGGGTGAATAATCCCATTAACAGGGAAGTGGCAATTGCCTTCTCATTACTTCCTTTAACGGTTATAATGACCATGAAGAGCCTGAAGATTAAATATAATAACATTGACAAATAGATACTAAAACCAATAATACCGATTTCAGCTAATACCTGGACAAAGGTATTATGAGGTGGCCAGCGATATGGATTAGACATATATATATTAGAGCGTTCAATTCCTCTTCCAATAAAGGGGTGCCTGGCTAATGAGGCCTCAATGCCCAATTTATTCATCTCATTTCTGAGTCCAAGTTTTCCCATTAAACTGATTTCCTCATAAAGAAAATTGTTAATAATATCTAATATACCTGTGACATAACATAAAAGAAGGATAGATAACAATGCCATAATAAAATGAATAGAATAGGATGGTCTTCTGAAAAATAGTGCTATTAAGGCAGTTACAGCAAAGGCAAGCCATGCCGCCCTTGCAAAGGTAAGATATAGGGCAGTAAATATTAACAAAAAGGCAATCAGGAGGAGGGTATATCTTTTACGATCCCTTATGATTGGTGATAATAATAGAAATAGGGTAATGGATAATGTTGCAGCGAGTATATTTGCAAAATCTTGTGTGATTCCTGCGAAGGCAGATATTCTTAACATAATAACACCATTTATTACTTGTGTGTTAACGGCCAGGAATATCTCTTTTGTAGGTGGGAAAATAATACCTGTTTGAAGGTACAATAATTCCTGAAGGATGCCTAATATTGCAGAAACAGAGATAATTATGATTAGTGATTTGATAAAGAAATAGAGATCATCCTTTGTTGTAATCAATTTAACAACAATAAACGCCACCCCAAAACATTTCAGGCCTTTTGCAAGACGGAAATAAGAGATCCGTCCTGTATTGCTCTCTGAGAGGAAGGCAAGTAATATTAAACCTAAAATCAGCAGATCGAACTTACTCCATTTTACTCTGCTATCCTCATTCATGAAATTTTTTATAAGCCAGATAATAAAGGCTGACAGAACTACAAGATCGGCAAGATCGGCGCCCTTGCCAGTCAAGCCCTTTGTCTGGTCACCTATAATCAGAGAGACCAAAAGGATGGGTATTATCTTTTCCCATATCTTTTCAGAATTTATATAGATAAGATATAGGCAAATAGTCAATATAAAGACTGTTATAGTAAATGAATATGGGATAGATTTGAGATATTTCAGAGGCAGGTAATTGCTAATGAATGGATCAAGGCTTATTATAAGACTAACATATATCCCGATAAGAAATGGTATAAGATTTGCTTTGCTAAGATCCCTAAAGGTTTCTAACATTGTAGTAGTTCATATTAAAATAGTGCTTACACTCATGTTACGGGGCATAGTAACCGAGTTGTCCTTGACTTAGGGCCTTATCCCAGATGCGCACTTCATCTATTGCACCTGGGAACCCGTGGCCTGCGGGGCAGGTGCCGATTAGGAAATCTGCAAATCCGGCCTCATAGCTGCCTGGAGCACCTGTAAACTCTTCGATCACTGATCCATTCAGATAGAGCTTGACCGTCCCGGCATCACCGTCCCACACACCAGCTATATGGTGCCAGTTGCCGTCGTTAGGGACAGTATCGTCCCCTGCATCCGCATAAGTGACACCCATAAGATGTAAGCAGGGGCGACCCTGCTTCAGGTAAAGGGTATACCCTGCAGAACCACTATATCCATTGAAGACGATTACTCCAGTATAGTTAACCGAATCCGTTAACTTGACCCAGGCCTCCACAGTGAGCTGGTTAGTGATCGGATACGGACCCCATGCAGATTTATCCGTACCTGTCTCTTGACGGTACACTCGATCATTCTCGTTCTTGTTAAACTCCAGGGCATTTCCGTATTTGCCCGGCACCCATACAGGGTCTTGAGTCTCCACGTTGGTACTTGTCCCGAGTATCAGGTCATAACCAAGGTCTGGATTGTTAGGATCTTGTGTCCCGGTAGCCTCGCTTGCCCGCTGACCGGTTCCTTCATCAAACTGCCACATGGCAATCGGAACTATTGACTCCACAGTTATTGAAGGGGCAGGCGAAACCCGGTTGCCTTCTATCTTAACCGTAAACTCATTTTTACCTACCGTTGTTCCAGGGATAACTCCTACCCCTGACGGCCAGATGTCCACACCATAAAACGAACGGACCCATGAATCTTGAAGAGTACTATATTCGGGTGAGACGCTTACTTTGACCAGACTGCCTTGAGGAACTATGTCGGAAAATATCAATAGAGCGCCACGGTCAAGGCTGTAGCGGTCCTCATAATCCGGGGACTGTCCGTTCACGGTTACCACCTGATGTCTCAGATAACGGCCTTTAGGATTTGCGGAGGCTAAGTAGACCTTTACCTGATAAGTGAGTGAGGGATATTCTATATTGGCCTTCAACATCCACCGGGTTTTATCATCATTATTTGACCATGAAGCGCCATCGGCGTAGATGCTATTCCGGGAGGTCCGGTTATCGTACCAGGAATCTGTACCTACACTATCAAATCCGTAACCCAGAAAATCATTATAAAGCGAATTCCAGGCTGGTTTGCGGTAAGCATTATCCGGGGGAGCGAGAAATTTTGGCGTAGAATAGTCAAGCACTCCGTTGAGCCCGGGGTCCAGTAACATAGCCTGCTCCCGCACATCGCCGTAATAGATACGCAGAGTGCCTCCGGCCGGCATGGGGGCAAGCAGATCAAAGCTTATGCCGATCATTGCCCCGGAAATACTCACAATGGGAAACGGCACACCCTGCCCTGGCTCTACAGTTATGTAACCGGCCTTTGTACTGTCTGTGTCTTGAGGCAATGTCCAGCCATCAGGCACGGTTACCTCAATGCCGGTGGCTTCATTTTCGCTCTGAATATCTATGATGTAGGCGTCGCTATAACCCTGAAGAGCCGGCAGTCCATCATTAGATATCTTACGAATCATTGCCCTGTCGGGTTCGGTGATGGCTGCGCCGACTAAATATATGGGCGCAGGACCGATATAGAGGGAGAAATTACCGCTCTTTTCAAAGAGGTGATCCCCATCCCGGCTGATAACATCAACCATGCCTATGCTCGTTAGATTTACCTGACTGGTTCCTGATGGCTCTAGGTCCGGGGCAGCATCCCAGATGACCGTGACCATGGTGTTGTCCGGCTTGAGGAACCGGTAGCCGTGCCGGGTCTCTTTATCAAGCTGGAGGCGGCTGAGGAATGCAGCCCCCTTTAGTATCCCGGCGACCTTGATGCCATTTGCCGTATAGTTCCCGCCTAAGGTATTAAGTGCCCACCAGGCCTTTTTTTCCAGTTCCGGGTAAGGGATATCCGGCTCGATGTCCTCCATCGAATCCCCGGTGCTATCTATTAATCCTAATCCGCCGGTGTCTTCTTTATTTATGATGATACCGGCGCTGCCCCAGTAGGCACGCCAGGCACGACTTCCTGTGTAACCGAGTTGTCCCGGTCTTAGAGCCGCATCCGAGATGCGCACTTCATCTATGGCACCGGGGAAGCCCCTCATATTCCTGCGGGTCCCGATCTGGAACCGGGTATCTCCATTGGTATAGGTAACGTCAGCATTAGTGAACGTATCAGTCTCTCTTCCATTGAGATAGAGTGTGACCATATCGGCATCACCGTCCCAGACAGCGGCCACATGGTGCCATACATCAAAGGTGTTGATCAGCGGGTCAGTCATTGCAAAGACTTTATCTCCGACATGAAAACGGAGCTTATGATAGTTCGTGTCGAGGGTATAGCCGTTCACACCTGCCCTACCAGCGGAGACGACCGTGCTGACAGAGGAGATATCGATCCCGGAACCGGGATTAATCCAGGCCTCCACGGTGAGCTTGTTGCCGGTCGGGTTTGGACCTATCCAGGGGTATGGACGGGTAACCCGATCATTATCGCCCCTGGCAAACTTCACGGCACTTCCGTATTTGCCCGGCATCAGCCATGCAGGGTCAAAAATCTCATCATTGGCGGTGTCCCCGAGTAGCAAGTCGTAACCAATGTCCGGATTGTCAGGATCTTGTGCTCCGGTTGCCTCGGCTGTGGTCTGTTCTTCTCCTTCATCAAACAGCCACAGGCCAAGAACCTGGACACCTGTCCAGTCTGCCAGATGCTCTGACCAGCCTGCCCATACGTAGCCCAGGGTCAGCTCGAGAATGGCCTTGCGGACCCGGTAGTTTGCCTGCTGCTCGAAGGTAACCACATTATTTTCTATGTCATTGTCACTAATACCATAAGTGGAGTAAGGCGTCTGCACCATGCCTATAGGCGTGGTATTATCCCATGAAACGCCATAGTCGCGACCAAACAGATGATAAAGCGTCAGGGCATCAACCATTGTCCCGGTAAAGGCAGTGGTGTGAGAATATCCTGTATCATGGTCAGGTCCCCGTGTCCGGAAGAGATGGGGGGCCAGACTGTCTGTGAAGGGGAAGAGAGCCTTGTCCGAGTAATTCTCTGCCAGGTAGGCAAGCACCTGCCCAGTCCATCCGTCATAAACACTGTCACTAAACATCACAAAGGCATCAGGATCGCCTTTCTTGACACCATGATATCCAGCGCGCAGTAATCTGGCATAGGCCTCGATATTCTCATAGCCGCCAGCGCTGGCAGTGGTGTCGCTTGGTTCCTGGTCAATCTGCCAGACATCGACTATTCCTCTAAAGTCAGTGGCAAGTTTCTTCATCGTATCATAGAAGGCCATCTGGGCATCTGCATCACCTGCCTTAACTTTATCTTTCCAGGGATCCTCCCAATTCCAGATAGCAAAGTCAGGGTTAATTAATAATGCTATCCGGTAGTCGAGACCTTTAAGGTAAGCAATTTGTCTTGCCAGTTGGTTCAAATTATAAGTATTATAAGTATGCACAATGCCATCAACTGCGTTGCCGGAAGGCGTATTCTCGATAGCTGTCCATGCCCAGGCGGGCTGGGTCCATGTGCAACCGGCATCCCTTAGAGTGGTATCCATCTGGGCCCAACCGTCATTCATAGCACTATCATTCTCACGGTAATGCCAGGACATCATCCAATCGCTGGAAAAAAATCTGGTCGGCTCAACAGGAAAGGAAATAGTGAAGGCAGGAGGTCTGTATGTGACAGTCAGTTTGGGGTGCAGCTTCGGATTATCGGTGTACTCGCTTGAATAGAAGAGAGCAACGTCTGTGCTGTCTGACGTGAGCTTCATCCCGAAGTTGGCATCAGGATTAGCATACCAATAGTCAACCAGGCCGGTCACATCTATCTCTTTCCAGCCGGCCTCACTTAGATCCCAGTCAGCCCAACTCAAGGGGGGATCCTCAACAGAAAGAGGAGTATTATAGGTCACTGTGCCTTGGTCCCAGTCAGAGGTAACCCTGGAGGCGTAGATCCTTTTGTTGCTATTGGAAGCAGGTCCATAATAATAGAGATAAAGTGTAGCCGAGGTGATGGTGGAGTCAGAGTGAATGTTGCCTTCTAAGTCAAACTTTATGAGGATGGTCCTGATATTCCTGGTCGAACTGCTCTCTTTGAGGACAGGAAGACTACCTGTGTTGTCATCAAAGTATTTAGACGTTAGATAAGCATCGGCGCATCCCGCATAGTCATAATTAGGCCATCTATTCTGCTGGAATCCGGTGGTAATTGTAGCAACATCGCCCGGGGCAGCATTAGCCTCAGCCATCAGGAGTATCAGAAGGATCCCAATTACCACTGTCATATTTCTCCTCATAGCCTTTTCCTTTCTTGGTCTCTAACATCTGTAAACGTTCAGCAGTCAGCTATCAGTAGCCAGCAAGAGATAATAAAACAATAAGTTATTTAATAAGTTACCACAGAGTTCGCAGTGAATTCAGAATTCAGAGTTATAGAGAATTATCCGTGCTCTGTGGCTATAGCACCTGAACCTGTCATTTATATCCAAAAGGGGTTAAAAAAGACTTGCTTTTAATAAATAAAATTAAAGAAACTTTATCACATTTCTTTGAGGATGTCAAGATAATGCAGATTCCAAAATCCATCATCTATTTTGTATCTATCTGAAAAAGATGTAGTTAGGCTGATTACTTTTGCACCCAAACGGTTGAAAAAAACTCCATAGTTATAAATAACTTTGCAGCTATTTTTTTAGGGTTAGCTATTTTTTGTTAAGGCAAAGATACAGCTATCATCTCATCTAATCAAGGTAACCCATATTTTTTAATTGTTCTTCTATCATTGTTTTTTCTGATTCTTTTATATCTTCTTTACCTCTATCATACTTATGTGTATTATTATTATCTTCAAGGTATTTTATTTTATGCTTGTTTAAAAACGAGTTATCAAAAATTTCCTCTATAACTTTACCTTCAATATCTTTTGGAATTGGTGAGCCAAGATAATACAATATAGTTGGCATCAAGTCATATATATATGGGCTATCTTTTATTTCTATTTTCTTTGTTCCAGGTCCTTTCATCATAAATATTCCGTTTTTTCTATGTTGGCCCGGAAATTTATAAAATTTTTTGTCTCTTTTTTCAAATAAATTGTTTTTAAGTGTATCTCTTATTTCAATGTCTTCATTAAATTCCAGAATCAGATCCGGTAATTCAGTATCTTTGTGATCTTTTTTTCTATATACAACATCGTTAATAATTTTTTTGTTGGCTGGTGTTTTGACAAGAGATAGCTTATCCAAAAACAGATCTAACATGCTATTGTATTTGCTCTTCTCTACGATTCCGTATTCTTGTCTATTTTTTAAATTTACATTGAAATAGGCATAATTTAAATAAAGGGTGCCTCCAAATAATTTTGTATTTTCAAAGTCATATATATTCAAATTTTTGTGCGCTTGCCATAACCCATTTTTTACATTTTTAGGGACAAAGTCCTTTAACTTTTGCCATAAAACAGGGTTAATGGACTGTTTTATTTTAGTAACAGCTCTATTAAGAATAGGTACTGTAGCAGCATCAAGATCTCTTTTTAAACAAAGATAGCCGGTATCTATTAAAAATTTATTTATATAAAAAAAATATCCCGGTGTGGGCCCAAAACCGTGATCAGACATAATCATCAATGCTGTTTTTTCATTTAATCTATTTAATATCTCCCCTAAAACCCTATCTGCATATATGTATTGTTTACGAAGAGTATTATCTGTATCATCAAGACATCTGTCCCAGAAAAAATGGCTTCCATGATCTATGGTGCTCATGACAAATATGCAGCAATCATATGACTCAGAATCTATAATTTCCAGAGCCAATTCAGCCTCTTTTTTGGCTCTTATGTCTAAATTTTTTGCGAATCTTTTTTTCCTGGTTGTTGGTTTGATTATCAATTTTTCAGGCTTTAAATGTTTTATTTTGTCATAATATCCATGCGGATATACAGGTAATTTGTTGTTTTCCGGTCTCGGGAATCCGGATAGCATTATACCATTTGTTTTAAAGGGGGGATAAGTCATGGGTAAAAACAAGGAGAGCACTTTCTTCCCATTTTCGCTAAGAATTTCTATGAATGTTTTGGACTCAACACAACTGAGATCCATCAGTTTAGTTGTATAGTTTGAATAGTCAGATAAATTTAACTTTCTAAATTCAAAGACACCTGTTTTAAAAGAACTATTACCGGTCATAAAAGATATCCATGCCGGGGCGGTAACAGGTGGTACAGTCGATTTTAAAATAGAGTGACAACCACTATCAAGTATTTTTTTAAAATTTGGAAGTTTCCCCTGTTCAATCAAAGGTAATATTATATCAAATGTGCCGCCATCAAGTCCAAAGACAAACAATTTATTATATGAATTACTGCTCATGGTGTTGTCCCTGCTCATGTTGTGTACCCGATCAGGATACCCTCCTTACCTCCTACCCCAACGGAAGCTCAATCAATCTGTTATCCACTAATAGTTTTTTAAAAATATCATAGTTCCTTAAGGTTATCAAGTAAAAACTCTCTGCTAACTCTTGACTTCCCCCTCCTTTGCATGGTTAAATAAGGATATGGAATCTTGATTTTCCTAATTTAATTGTATAGAAATTTCCATTTTAAGATCATGGAAATCAATTAATTACCGCAGAGATACAGAGAGTAATATTTTTTACTCAGCGCCTCTGCGGTTAAAATAGTCCGGCATAAGGCGAGGTGGATTATCATGGAGTTTAGAATTGATTTTATAAGTGCCCATACTATAGAAGATATTTGCCAGGGGCTGTCTGCTATCTTAGAGAAGTATCAGGACTTATTACCCCAATCAAAGGCGGCGAAGATATTCTTAAAACCGAATCTGAATAGCAACATGAACGCCTTAACCGGGAATACCACTGATCTGAGGCTCATTGCTGCGGTTGTAGAATTTATCAAGGGGAATGGATATAAGGATATAACAATTGCTGAGGGAACGAATAGTGGGTTTTACAGGAATGACATTAGTGTAATCTCCAGATTGGCCGTTGACAGGCTGGCGGAACATTATGGTGCCAAGGTGGTGGATTTGAACTATTCAGAGAAGGTTGACATAATAGGATTTGAGGGGGGGATAAAGGCAGGTGTGGCTAAGGAGTGTCTGGAGGCAGATATTTTCATCAATATGCCCAAACTGAAGACTCATTTTGAGGTGGGCATGAGTGTTTGCTTAAAAAATATGATGGGGTGTCTGGTAGGGCAGGAAAACAAAAAAAAGACCCATAAAAGCCTATCAAAAAATATTCTGAACATCAATAAGGGGATAAGTCCCCATCTTCATATTGTTGACGCTCTAATTGCGATGGAGGGGCTTGGACCGACCCGGGGAACTCCTGTCAATACAGGGCTTATCATAGTGGGTACAGACCCGTATCTTATAGACCTGGCCTGCGCCAGGATTGCTGGATTTGACTACCGAAAGATCAGGACATTGAAATTAGCTGAAGATAAAGGTATACTCACCAAGGATTATCATCGGTTTATCGACTCCTTAGACTTATCTGCTATAAAAAGAAAATTTCAAGGGCCAAAGGCGAACCCGCTGGTTTCTTTTATTCATAGTCCAAAGCGTCAACGGTATTTTCTGGCTATCCGAAATACAATCCTCTTTAACTACCTGTGTTCGACAAAACTCGTGGGAAACATCCTTTTCCGGACCGGGCTTAGACAGGACAATTTTATAAAGGAAGAGATGGTATTTGAAGGACTTACCTTTAACAGAAACCAATGCCAGGATGGGTGTAGTAAATGTATGGATTATTGTCCGATTGGACTAAGGTCTCCTGAAGAGTTAGAGGATCAGAATAGTGGCTGTATCGGGTGTCTGTATTGCTTTTTGGTCTGTCCGGTGAAGGCTATTGAGTTCAATGGGAAGCTTGGTTTTATGTCTGAACAACTCAGGCAATATGATGATATTACCAGAAGGGTGGCCTAGATGAAGGTTTTATTGCTCAATCCCCCGTTCCTGAAAAGATTTTCCCGTTCCCAGCGAAGTCCGGCAGTAACCAAGAGCGGGACACTTTACTTTCCTATGTGGCTGGCCTATGCTACCGGGGTTCTGGGAAAAGATGGGCTTGAGGTGGATTTGATAGATGCACCGGCCCATGGTTATGACTTAGACTATTGTTTCAAAAGGGCTAAAAAGCTCGGTCCGGACCTTATAGTTCTGGATACCAGTACACCAAGCATTTACAATGATGTGGAAGTTGCCGGAAAGTTTAAAGATGAATTTCCCCAATCTTTCATTATCCTGGTGGGAACCCATGTATCCGCCCTTCCTGATGAAACCCTGAATATCGATAAAAGGGTGGACGCGGTGGCACTATACGAATATGAATATACCCTGTTAGACCTTGCCGGAAATTTGGAGAAAAAAGGGGACTTAAAGGATGTTCCCGGTATAGTATTCAGAGAGAACACCGGGTTCATTCACACCCCCGGGAGGCCATATATAGAAAATCTGGATAAATTGCCCTTTGTGAGCACGGTTTACCAGAGGTTCCTGAAAATAGAGAACTACTTTAACCCGAATGCCCTCTATCCCATGGTGACTATTACCACCAGCAGAGGCTGTCCATTTCCCTGTACCTTCTGCGTCTATCCGCAAACCCTGATGGGAAGGGGCTTTCGGCTCAGGAGTGTGGAGAATGTGGTAGATGAAATAGGGTATATTGTGGAGCATTTTCCTCAGGCTAAGGCCATCTTTTTTGAAGACGATACAATGACGGTTAATAAAAAAAGGTGTAAGGAAATGGCCGAACTTATAATACAAAAGGGGATAAAGATTTCCTGGACAGCCAATGCCAGAGTGGGCCTGGATTTTGAGACGATGAGGATAATGAAGGAAGCAGGCTGCCGCTCCCTGTGCGTGGGATTTGAAAGTGGAAGTCAGAAGGTTTTGGATAACATGAAGAAAAAGATCAAGCTGGAGGAGATGGAGAATTTTATGTCCCATGCCAAGAAGGCAGGGATCATAATCCATGGCTGCTTTATGGCAGGACTCCCCGGCGAGACCAAAGAAACCCTGGGTGAGACCCTTGAACTTGCCAAGAGGCTTAATCCTGATACTGTCCAATTTTATCCGGTTATGGTTTATCCGGGGACAGAGGCATACCTCTGGTATAATGAGAGGGGATTAATCAACACATCTGATTTCAGGAAATGGATTACCCCTCAGGGGCTTCACAATACGGTTATCAGGACAGAGGCTTTGTCCTCAGAAGAACTGGTCAGATTTTGCGATGATGCCAGACGGGAGTTTTATTTAAGACCGCGCTATATACTCTATAAACTGAGGCAGATGTTTACACATCCCCATGAGATTCCCCGAACACTCAAGGCAGCCCGAACCTTTATTAAATACCTTTTCAAAGGCTCGGATATTAAGGCTGCCCGCAGTAAGGAGATATGATTTCTGTCATTATTCCTGCTTATAACGCTGAAGAAACCATTGGACAATGTTTGAAGGCCCTGGCCGGGCAATCTTATCCTGCCAATTTATACGAGGTTATTGTGGTGGACGATGGCTCCGGTGACAGGACAGGAAGCATTGTCCAAAATCATGCTGTAAGATATGTGCGGCAGGAGAACCGGGGACCGGCCGCTGCCAGAAATAAAGGCGTGCAGGAGGCAAAGGGTGAGATTATTCTTTTTACTGACTCAGACTGCGTGCCGGATATCAACTGGATTCAAGAGATGATTAAACCCTTTGACCAACCAGAAGTGGCGGCAGTTAAAGGTGCTTACCTGACCCGGCAAAAGAGTATTGTAGCCAGGTTTGCTCAGCTTGAGTTTGAAGAGCGGTTTGAAATGCTGAAAAAGGTTAGCATGATAGACATGGTGGATACCTATTCTGCCGGGTTTCGCAGGCACATATTCCTGAAGATGGGAGGGTTTGACACCAGCTTTCCGGTAGCCAATAATGAAGACACAGAGCTTTCCTACAGGATGTCAACCCTTGGTTATAGAATGATTTTTAACCCCGAAGCAAAGGTCTATCACCTGAACCACCCAAACACTATCAGTAGATATGCTCGGCTCAAGTTTTGGAGAGGTTATTGGCGCATGGTGGTTTATAAAAGATTCCCTGACAAAATGGTTAAAGATACCTATACCCCGCAAACCTTAAAGCTTCAGGTCCTATTTTTATATTTATCTTTAGTTGCATTATTGCTAATAGCTATCTGGCCACATTTGGCATTATTGTTATTTTTTAGTATAATAGTATTGATCTTCTTGCTTTTACCCTTTACCGCTTTTGCTGTCAAACAGGATCCCGTAGTGGGACTTATATCTCCCTTTTTTCTCTTAATAAGGGCAGCCTCGTTAGGGGCCGGGATAATATGGGGAGTGTTGTCATATAGTAAAAAGGCCAGGGGCTTATAATGGATATATCGATTATTATTGTTAGCTGGAATGCAAAAGAGTTTTTATCAGAATGCCTGCAATCCCTGACAGCAGAGACAGATAATCATTGTTCGGAGATCATCGTGGTTGACAACGCGTCTACAGATGGATCTTTAGAGCTTGTACAAAAACATTTTCCACATGTGAAGTTGATTCGCAGCAATACTAATGTAGGCTTTGCAAAGGCGAACAACATTGGCATAAGACAAAGTATAGGAAGGTATGTTGCTTTTATCAATTCAGATGTCAAGGTCTTAGAGGGCTGTCTCAACCGAATACTTGCTTATATGGATAAGCATCCTGATATTGGTATGCTTGGCCCAAAAATACTTAATCCTGACAGTACCGTACAGCGTTCCTTTATGAGGTTTCCAACCCTCTGGAATAACCTTTGCCGTGCTTTAGCCCTTGACACGCTCTTTCCGAAATCAAAGCTGTTTGGTGATCTATTTACGACCTTTGGGTCCTACGACACAATTCGTACTGTTGAGGTGATCTTCGGATGTTTTTGGATGGTAAGGCGGGAGGCATTGAATCAGGTAGGTTTACTTGATGAGAACTTTTTCATTTATGGAGAGGATATCGACTGGTGCAAACGATTTTGGGATTCAGACTGGAAGGTTGTCTTTTTCCCTTATGCGGAGGCAATTCATTACGGCGGCGCCAGTTCTTCTAATGTACCGATCAGATTCCACTTAGAAAGACAACAGGCTATTTTGCAATATTGGGAGAAATACTATAGCCGGCCTATCCTGATATGTTTATTATTGATTTTGTGGTTTTACCAAATAGTTCGAATCGTAGGTCACACAGTTCTATATATAATTAAGCCGTCAAAGAGGATTCAAGCCGCATTTACGATTAAGAAAAGCACGGCCTGTATTAGATGTATCCTCAAATTGAGAAATAAAAATGTTTGAAATGTTTATCAATAAGTTTAGAGAATTGTTGTTTAATTATAAAACAAAACCAGGGATACGGGGAGTTATCGGGAAATATTTAAGAATATATATATTGAAATTTTTGGAACCAACTAATAGAATAAGGTATCTACCGGTTACAAAATATCTCAATGACAACCGCTTTAAGAATGCATCGATCTTAGAAATAGGTGTTGGGCCAAAAGGAACAGGAATTACTAAATATCTTATTAAAAAAATTGTAGGGTTGGATTTGAATTTTAGTTTTTATACAGGAAAGCAATTAGGTTTTCTTGATATGGTAAGAGGAGATTGTTCATCTTTGCCGTTCAAATCTAAAACCTTTGACTGTATTATCTGTATGGACACCCTTGAGCATATCAGCCATGAAAGATATTTTGATATATTAAGTGAGATAATCAGGGTATGCAGAAAAACAGTGATTCTTGGATTTCCATCAGGCAAAATTGCTGAGAAATTTGAAGAAAGAGTGAGAATTTTATATGAGAAAAAGATTGCAGATAAGAATTTGCATCCTTTGAAGAGACAAATAATCAAAGAACGTAGTGATTTTCTCATAGAGCATAAGGATAAAAAACTGCCAGCAGTCGAGGAAATTATAGACATTTTAAAGAAAGCAGCAACAAAGTATAATTGGGTTTCAGACACCCGGATACTGGAGAACGAGAGTGTAAGATTTTGGTATTATTCGGTATTAGCAAGATTAGGAAGCAAGCCGGGTTATGTGATCAAAAGTTTGGCTTTCAATCTTGTTCCTTATTGTATATTGAATTCTGGCTGGGGGGGATTTTATAGAAAAATAGTCATTATAGAAAACAAATCCGAAAACATTGGTGATACATAGTGCTTTTAACCTAAATTTTTCAACTTAAACACGAAAGAGGGAAAATTTTTCTTGACTCAATTTTGAAAAGTGATAAACTCATTTTTATCTGTTGGAGATGGAGTGGAGGGAAAGGTATGTGTGTTCATTTTTTTAAAATTGTATTCGCCACTACCAGGATTTCTTCTGGCCTTTTGTGATTTATTATGTGAAAATCTATTAAGGGTTCGCTCAAAAATAATTTGTCATCTTTTGACCCTACTTTTAAAACCGATTTTGCAAAGGGATGTGAGGAGTAATCCCTATGCATACTCGATATATCTTATCATTATAATATCAGTTGAGGTTTAAGATGAATGAATGTCCTGTATGTGAAAAGAAGATAATACCAAAATTTATTGAGAAATACGGCGAATATACTATTAATCACTGTCCAGCGTGTGATGTTGTTTTTTCCGATCCCATGAAAACTGCAGGGGCTGAATGGTATGAAAAGTCGGAGATGTATGTAGTTGGCAATATCTTATATACTGATATAACATGGTGGTGGCATAAGCAGTTTTTAAATGATAAGGTATTGTATGGGCAGAGGCTATTGGATATGGGATGTGGCACGGGAATATTCCTTAATGAGGCAAGGAAAAAGGGTTACAATGTCTGGGGTATCGATTTTAATAGGGAACAAGTAAGTATTGCCAAAAAGCATTATGGATTAGAAAATGTCTATATTAAGAGTGTTGAAGATATTTTGGGGGAATTTTCACAAAAGAGATTCGATATCATAACCTTTTTTGAAGTCTTGGAACATCTGAACAGTCCAATTCAATTCATAGGCCAAATCAAGGATATCCTTAGACCTGGAGGCTATATTGCTTTGAGCGTCCCGAACCGAGACTGCTTCATGGATACCCTGCACGAGGCTGATTATCCACCACACCATCTGACCAGATGGAATAGTGCTATTTTAAGTGCTTTCTTAGAACGAAACGGATTTGAGATTATTAAATGTATTGTAAAAAAACAGGATACTAAGGATGTAGCGGAGTATCTAAAGGGAAAGTTTCGCTTCGGTATTGCAAAGGGTATGGCAACGCGTGGCATAGAGTCAAAAACACAAGAGGATATCCGGAAGGCAGCCAAATTGGTAAAGACTAAAAATATGATATTTAATGTTCTTACTCTCCCCTTGAAGCCCATTTTATCGGTCATTTCCCTCCCGAGTAGAGGGCTTTATGTTCTTGCGAGATTAAAATATTGATACTCTGATGAATCCTTTTTCTTTTATAAACATCGTTCAATCAACTTGTTAGGCGGGTTCCCAATGATTTCGAGGTAATTGTTACATATAACCTCTGCAGTTCTTGCCCAATCAAATTCCTGTTCGACCAACCTCCGACCATTTCTTCCCATCTCATGCAGTCCCTCTCGTTGTTCAACAGCTTGAATTATCTTTGTTGCAATATCCTCAGGGGTGGGCCCTGTCACAAAGCCAGCTCCGCACCGGAGTATAAGTTCTGCGGCATTTGTAGCTGTGGTTACTATACACGGAGTTGAACATGCAAGGGCCTCTATTAAAGTAAGTGGCATACCCTCCCAACGAGAGGTTTGAACATAGATATCAGCGCTTGCAAGTGCATGATACTTGTCTGCCCCATATATTGGCCCTGTAAAGAAGACCCTCTGATCTACTTTGCACTCCTTGACCAATGATGATATGACCTTCTGATTATTTTTAAATGGTGCCCCTATTAACACCAGAGACATAGGGATATCCTTCAAACGAGAGATGGCAATAGAGAATCCTTTTATCAGAAGATCAAGACCTTTATGAAAGGGGTCAAGCCGCCCGAGAAAGATAAGTTTAAAACTGTTTTGTACCATAGGTCCTTTTGATATAAACCAATCTCTATTAAGTCTCTCTGGCAGTTCTGTGAGGTCAAATCCATGGCCTATCATAAAGGTCGGGCTTCGGATCCCTAATCTCCTCAGATCAGACACCTCTTTCTCAACTAAGATATGGATCTTAGCAGCAGCATTGTAAAGCGGTATCTGGAAAAGATAATTAAAAATGGTCTTTTTAAACTTAGATCTATTGATCACCCAGGGTGAAAGCCCCCCATGAGGTGTGATGACATAAGGCACTCCAAGACGTCTGAGGAGTCTACCCGCTGCCCACAACTCTGGTTTGAATACAGAGTGAAGATGCCCGATGTCTAACTTGATTCTCCCTTCTTCAATATCTCTCTTGAATTGTCGTGAAAGAATGAATCTCGATCTGGTAAATGGATATTCCCTTATATCAAAATCTTCAGGTTTTACTGGAAGAGGTTCTCCAGCGTGTGTTGTTATAGATATGACTGAAACAGTATGTCCTGCCCGTGCCTGTGCCTGTGCCAGATGGAACACAAACTTTTCAACCCCTGATGGTGGTGCATAAGGATTACACCGACCAATAACAAAATGAGCTATATTCATATTGGATTGTAGAATAAATTTGATTGGTAAGAAGGTGAACCATATATGTTTAATATACCTTTTACTGATGCTGGCTGTCAAGTTTCTTGTATTTTCCCCCCTTTTAGGATATAATTATAAGAGTTCGCCATGAATCTACATACACTGAAACAATATATTAAGATACCATTTTTGAAACTTTTTTCATTAATTGGTTTGAGGTGCGGAAGATATTTTGATAAGGATCTCAATAAAGAGGAGATTCATAATATCCTTATCGTCTGCCTCGGTGGGATCGGTGATAATATTCGCCTCTTTCCTGTAATCAGGGCCTTACACGAGGCCTTTCCTCACGCCTCGGTTACAATATTAATAGATTCCGCTAATGAGGAGTTCTTTAAACTATTTCCCGAACCTTTCTTTAAATTTATCTATTTCAATACCTATAAAGAGCATAAAAAGCTATTAGTTAAGATACTGTTTTCCCTATCTCTCAGAAAGTATAGGTTTGATCTTATATATAGTCCTCATAGAGGAGTGGGGATGACAGAAGGTACGATTATGAGCGCAGTAATTGGTGCTCCTTATAGGATAGGTTTTACTAAAAATGGGTCTGGTTTTTTACATACCACTAAGATTGAGTTTAAAAAGGACCTGTCTATACTGGAACAAAATATTGCCCTCCTTAAGGAGGCAGGAATACCTGTTAATAACCCGGATATAGATATTGTTATCCCAAAAGATGATATACTCTTTGTAAAGGATTTTCTAAAAAGGCATAATATTTCAGAGGATGATTTAATATTTTGTGTCCATCCGGGCGCCTACTGGGCCTCAAAACTCAGATGCTGGCCCTTAGACAACTTTATAGATCTATTCCTGCAGATCAATCTTAGTTACAAATCCAGGATAATAATCCTCGGAAACAAAAGTGAAGGCCGCATAAATGATTATATCACTCAAAGGATCAAAAATTCCAATATAATAAGTAGTATAAGAGAGACCTCTATGGGGCAGATGGCTGCCTTGATAAAATCATCTCATCTTTTTATTGGTAATGACTCCGGCCCCCTTCATCTTGCCTTAGCATTAAATATCCCTTCTATAGGTATATTTGGATCAACCTCACCAGAACAGGTAATTTCTAATAATAGCACACGTTTCATAGCGATTAAAAAGGATCTGCCATGCAGTCCATGCTTTGTTCATCAGCCCCTGTTTATACCAAGATGTAAGGATGTAAAATGTCTCAATACAATATCGGTCTCAGAGGTTATGGATGCAATTGATAAGGTCTTAAATATTCCGTAACTACTCAGGTTGTTTAGACTGTAGTCTGTTAGGACTGCGCAAAGAACGCATCAAGGCTCCCAACACCTTTTCAGACTCTACAAACGCTCTGAGCTTTGTATGATCTCGCATATTTCTTCCTCACTATTCAGCTAAATACCTATAGACTATCCACCTGAGTAGTTACTATATTCTTTTATAAGATCATAATATCTTTTGCCCACTAACTCTTGCCAGTCATATTCTCTGCTAAATTTTTTAGCATTTTCGTGATATCTCTTATATCTATCTTTATCCAAAAGGAGATTGTGTATTGCCCGGGCTATATCATCTGTATTATATTCAATTGCCTCACCACATTGATAATCCTCTACCAAAGATCCGGACTGTGTATCTTTTGTGGTTATAACAGGAAGACCGGAACTCATATATTCTATAATCTTTAAAGAAAAGGCATACCTTCTCAACTCTACAGGTCTGAAAACAGCCATCCCCAAATCAGCCTCTGCCAGATAGTCTATCAGTTCCCGATACCTCTTATTACCTAAATATTGGACATGTTCTTCTAACCCGAGATCTTTTGCCGTATTTAGGATTTTTTTTAAATAATCAGGGTTTGTGTGACCTAATATAAGAAACCTTATATCAGTGATATCCTGTCTTATTTTTGCTAATGCCTCAACTATAAGATCTAATCCTGCCCAATCACTAATATAACCCATGTATATTAAAGTCGGTGGATGAGGCTTTTTGATCTGAGCCTTCTGAAAATGTCTATAATCCACGCCATTTGGTATAACATAAACCTTTCTCCCTGTCTGCTCTTCTCTGAGTTTTGCCAATAATGATCCCACAGAGATAATCAGGTCTGCCTTCTTAAGACAAAAGATTTCTAATTTAGAGGTGCAGAACCTTCTAAATTGACTAATATATTGATAGCCGGGAGCATAATCAAGGTCATCATATATTAAGGTCTTAACCAATCCTAACTTACGCAAGACATAACCAAAGGCGACCTCCCATGGGCCATGCCCAATAAAGACATCTATCTTTGATCTATCTTTTAAAAAATACGCAATAAGAAAGGAGGGTAGTATGGCCAGATCAGAGACAAACCCCATGGTGCTAAAAATCCTTCTCAACATCCTTTTAATGAGAGGGTTAGGGACTACATATGGGGTATCAAGACCTAAGATATTAAGACCCATACTGGCAATATGGTTTAAAAATCGATCAACCTCTACAGATTTTACATTCTCTTTATTCTGCGTCTTTATCCTGAGGGTCAGCAATATTTTTAACTGTTGATAAAAGGTGTGGGGCCCGGAAATATAGTCCTTTGTATACATTACCGTAACATCTTCAAACTTCTGTTTAAATTGATCTGCGATATGGTGTACCCTGCTATTGGAATAATACCCATAATCAAGTGTAGTGACAATCAACAGTTTCTTCAAGATATCCGTATCCCTTTGTGGTTACGATTATAGATCAGTCAGCTTTTTGAGTAACTCTGACCAGATCCTTTTGACCTCTCTTTCTGTTTCTGTTTTGGTGCCGTTGTTATCAACAGTATAGTCAGTATATGATAGTTTGTCTTTAAGAGGCATCTGCGATCTCAGTCTTTCCCTTGCCTTTTCCTCACTCAGGTTGTCCCTTTTTCTGAGCCTCTCTATCTGCCTGTCAGGGTCACAATAGACCACCACAATTGCATCAAATTCATCTATATTGCCTGTCTCTATTAAAAGAGGAATATCTACTACAACTACCCTTTTACCCTTGTCAAGTCCCTTTTTATTTACCTGATCTTTTTCTATTGAATCTTCAAATCTTTTAATATCTCTATTTATCTTTTCATATACCTGAGGATGAATAATGTTGTTAAGGATATCCCTCCTGGAATGGTCCCTGAATATAATCTCTCCTAACATTGCCCTGTTTAATGATCCATCCTCCTGAAGAATTTCCTTACCAAAGTGTTTGACGATCTGTTTCCAGGGTTTACTTCCGGGCCTTACAACCTGTCTTGCAATCGTGTCTGCATCAATAATATATGCCCCTAATCTCTTAAAACAGGAGGATACAAGGCTTTTTCCACTCGCAATCCCACCCGTAAGCCCGATCTTAATGACCTTGAACCCTTTTTCCCCGGATTCACTCGCTATTCGTAAACATTCTGTCACAACAATCTCATCATAGAGGAATAATAATTCACTTATTAATTAATAATCTGCCGCAGAGTTTACTCCGAGTTATAAAGCCTGTTTAAATTATTAGATAAAAAGTCAATAAAAACATTGACTTATGCATGAAAACCCCCTATAATAGTAGTTATTGTTGTAA
>QIDP01000087.1 GCA_003229375.1 Nitrospirota bacterium | reverse complement strand
AACTTTAGGCACTTTAGCTCATTTTAGGCACTTTAGGCACTTAATGACGTTGTATTTTTCAGTATGCAATTTTCTAACCGGACAACACTGGGAGGCCTTATAAGTGTTAGCCACTTGATTAATTTTCAATAACCTCATGTACTTTCCAATTATTGTCAACCCATAAGCCTATTATTTCTATACTTTTATATTGTTGTCTAAGCAACTGTATTGCCTTTTGTATGTGCATAATTTGATCATCCTGTGGTGCTGGATTTCCGGCACAATCATGATGGCCAACAATTGCAACTCCTACGGAATTATGATTCTCAATTGAAATTCTCAGTCTTTCAAGAATCGACTGAATCGAGACAGTGTTTTTCCGTTCTGATAGAATCAGATTTGAGCCAGCTTCAGTAATGGAATCCACATATTTAACATTGAATCGTTTTTGCAGATAGCTAATTACAGGTAATTGAACTCGCCCATCTATGCAATTGATAACCGTACAGAATAGCATATTGTTTCCTTTTTGCTAATGGTTCGATTCTCTTTGGAATCTGAAAGACCTCGTTCAATCATCCGAGCAAATGCCAACTCTCGAAGAATTTCTTCGTAAGAGCTATCATCCGGTTGTTCTTTTATAATTCCGGTCATCTGTTCTTTTGCTGTGTTCATATCTTTCCCTTCTTTTTTATTAATTGCATCTAAAGAGCCTTTTAAAAAAGTCTAAAGCCATTGAATATTGATATTTCATTATAACCTAAGCCATAAATATGGTTCACAAGACTATATTATTAAATTTATTCAATTTTATCAAATAGTTTTTGTGATAGAATATGCACGAGGGCACAAATTAGTTTCCAGGTCGCAGAGAATAGTGTTCATAGTTTTCTGCAATGGCCCTCAAAGTCAAGGGAAATTCCATACCCTTAGGTCACATTAAAATTTAAAAACGAACAGACAAACAAATAGTTATCCTAACATGCAAGGGATGATTTTTACATTTTGATCTTTAATTTAAGTATAACCATAAAAAAATGTTGACAAAAAAAGAGAGGTGTAGTATTTTAATAATTAGATGTGATATGAACATTCCTCACGAATGATTTAATCAAGATAAAATATCCTTCAAATTTTAGGGTGAGATCTATTTTATTTCGATAAACCTTCATCTGATATTTCATGAAATCACGTATATATAATTCCATATTTTTTAATATTATGATAGATATTGAACTTAGCCCCCAATTGGAATAGTGGAATGACAAATAGTGCCTGATCGAAACAATGGCAAGGGAATAATGTATATTCCTTATATTTTCCAGCAAGTTGTAGAAAATTTAGATGTAACTATAGGAGAAAAAGATGGATATTGGTGAATTAAAGAAAAAGACTATATCAGAATTAACAGCTATTGCGAAGAATTTAGATATTCCTGGTATAAGTGGATTGAGGAAGCAGGAGCTAATATTTAAGATATTAGGGGGGCAGACAGAGAAGAACGGCTTGATATTTGGTGAGGGGGTACTGGAGATACTACCGGATGGTTTTGGCTTTTTACGTGCCCCAAGCTATAACTATCTCCCCGGTCCTGATGATATCTATGTCTCTCCTTCCCAGATCAGGAGGTTTGATATGCATACCGGGGATACCATCTCAGGACAGATCAGACCCCCAAAGGATAGCGAGAGATATTTTGCCCTGCTGAAGGTGGAGGCAATTAATTCCGAGAATCCTGAGATAGCAAAAGAGAAGATACTATTTGATAATCTTACACCTCTTTATCCTGATGAGCGGGTTATCCTTGAGGCCACCAATGGTGATTATTCTACAAGGATAATGGATCTGATCACCCCTCTTGGTAAGGGGCAGAGAGGGCTAATTGTTGCTCCTCCAAGGACAGGCAAAACGATGCTGCTCCAGTCTCTTGCCAACAGTATAACCACCAATCATCCCGAAGTCTTCCTTATTGTTCTTTTGATAGATGAACGTCCTGAGGAGGTTACTGATATGCAGCGTTCGGTCAAGGGAGAGGTTATTAGTTCTACCTTTGATGAACCGGCCCAGAGGCATGTACAGGTGGCTGAAATGGTAATCGAAAAGGCAAAGAGGTTAGTAGAACACAAACGGGATGTGGTTATTCTGTTAGATAGCATTACCCGTTTAGCAAGGGCATACAATTCTATTGTTCCTCCGAGTGGCAAGGTCCTCTCTGGCGGGATTGATTCCAATGCACTTCAGCGCCCGAAACGGTTCTTCGGTGCTGCCAGAAATATAGAGGAGGGTGGTAGTCTGACAATTATTGCTACGGCGCTGGTAGATACAGGCAGCAGGATGGATGATGTCATCTTTGAGGAATTCAAAGGCACAGGCAACATGGAGATACATCTGGATAGAAAACTTGTGGATAGAAGGGTCTTTCCAGCAATTGATATAAGCCATTCAGGTACCCGAAAAGAAGAATTGCTGTTGACTCCGGAGGAGCTCAACAGAATATGGATATTGAGGAAGGTTCTGCAACCTCTCGGTGTTGTTGATAGTATGGAATTATTGTTGGAAAAGGTTAAGGAATCAGAGAACAATAAGAAATTTTTGGAGTCTATGAATACGTAATAAAATTTTCGTAACTTCAAACTGATTTCAGTGAGTTATTCTAGACACTTTAATCGGTCATTGAATAAATATCTTTCTGAATTCAGTTTGAACTTACAAATTTTCAATACCAACCTAAAATTTAAAGGAGGAGGTAATTGATCATGAAAAAAGGTATTCACCCTGAATATGCTGATAGCATTATTACATGTGCGTGTGGTGAGGTGATTCATACACGTTCAACAGTAAAAGCTATAAAGGTGGAAATATGTTCTAAGTGTCATCCCTTTTTTACAGGAAAACAGAAACTTGTAGATACAGCAGGGAGGATTGAAAAGTTCAGACGTAAGTATCAGAAAAAGGCGAAAGATGAAGGGGCAAAGGAAAAAGAAAAGTTAAATGTGTAAGATGGGATAAGGGATGTTCGATAGATTAGAATTAGTTGAAAAGAGATTTAACGATCTGAATGAGCTGATGAGCAGACCAGATGTTGTGTCTAATCAGCGGGAGTTTCAGAGGTATGCGCAGGAACATTCCGAGATTTCCGGGATAGTTGATGCGTTTCATAGGTACAAGAAGATATTGAAGGAGATAGAGGAGAACAAAGAGATTCTCAAGGATGAAGAGGCTGATATGCGGGAACTGGCTGAACAGGAACTGTCAGGGTTAAAACAGGAAAGGAATAAGATTGAACGCGACCTCAAACTATTGCTGATCCCAAAGGATCCCAGGGATGAGAAGAATATTATACTTGAAATCAGGGCCGGTACCGGGGGAGAAGAGGCAGCCCTCTTTGCATCTAATCTATTCAGGATGTATTCCAGATATGCTGAGAAAGAAGGTTGGCGTGTAGAGGTATTAAGCAGTCATCCTACAGGAAAAGGGGGATTTAAGGAGATAATAGCCTCAATAGAAGGTAAAGGTGTCTTCAGCAGATTGAAATATGAGAGTGGTACGCATCGTGTTCAGAGGATCCCCGAGACAGAGGCATCGGGTCGCATCCATACTTCTGCTGTAACCGTAGCGATTCTTCCTGAGGCAGAAGAGGTGGAAGTTGATATAGAACCATCAGATATAAAGATAGATGTCTTTCGGTCTTCCGGCCCGGGAGGACAGAGTGTTAATACTACCGATTCTGCGGTTAGGATTACCCATATACCTACAGGAATAATAGTATCATGCCAGGATGAAAAGTCGCAGCACAAGAATCGCGCAAGGGGAATGAGTATATTAAGGGCCAGGCTATTGGATAAAATAGAGAGGGATCAACAGAGGGAAAGAGCAGAGAAGAGGAAGGTTCAGGTTGGAACAGGTGATAGGAGTGAGAGGATAAGAACCTATAATTTCCCTCAAGGGAGGGTTACAGATCACAGGATTGGTCTGACATTGTATAAATTGGATTTAATCCTTGGCGGGGAACCGGACGAGCTAATAGAGAATCTTATCTTATATGATCAGGCTGAAGCGCTCAAAGGAGAAGACCCGCACCTTAAAGATTCTAAACATATGGAACTGGAAACTCAAAAGGTTTGATATCCTTGGCCTAAAATATCAAATATCAAAATATACATTTTAAAAGTAAATTGATATGCAAACATATCTTTAATCAATTGTTGATATCTGCTACATATGATGAAGAATTTACTTTTTAATTATTTTGATATTTGATATTTGATATTTGATATTTTAATGGAATGGACTATAGAAAAACTTTTAAGCT
Organism: Nitrospirota bacterium; assembly: GCA_003229375.1. Classification (GTDB taxonomy): domain Bacteria; phylum Nitrospinota; class Nitrospinia; order SZUA-224; family SZUA-224; genus SZUA-224. The sequence goes on along the minus strand of QIDP01000087.1, from coordinate 32,538 downwards.
GGTCTACCGACTACCTTCACCAACGTGCGATTTTAAATCCTCGCTTAGATTCAGAGATCCTGCTGTCGTATATCCTTGAAACAAATCGTATAGGTCTCTATCTCGATTATAAAAGACCTTTGACTCCATCTGAACTGAAGGTATTTAAGGGTGTCATAAAGAGAAGGGTCTGTCGGGAACCCGTGCATTATATTACAGGGAGGCGTGAATTCTGGTCACTTGAATTTAAGGTGAACAGGGATGTCCTGATACCAAGACCTGAAACAGAGGTGCTTGTTGAGAAGGCACTAAATATTATCAAGAGGGAATTCAATAAGACAGGTTCGTGTGAGATAAGTATCCTCGATCTTGGAACCGGATGCGGAAATATTGCTATCAGCCTTGTAAAGGAGATAGATTGCTGTACGGTTGTAGCTGTTGATAGATATGAAAAGGTATTATCACTGGCAAGCGAAAATGCAAGGGATCATGGTGTATTAAATAAAATAGAATTCTTAAGAGGCGATCTCTTTGCAGCGCTAAACGGCAAAATAAAGAGATCTGTATCAATCGGGAGGCCCTTAAAGTTTGATATCATTATTTCCAATCCTCCCTATATACCCTCCGGGGAATTAAAGAATCTTTCTCCTGAGATCAGGGATTTTGAGCCATTAGGGGCCCTGGATGGGGGAGAGGATGGATTGGATTATCACCGCAGGATAGTGGAGGGGGCGCCCTCATATCTGAAAGAAGGTGGTTATCTATTTATGGAAATAGGAGCAGGACAGGGAAGGGATATCTGTGATATAATAAAAGAAATGATATGTTTTGGAAATCAATATCCAGAATTAGTGAAGGATTATAGCGGGATAGAGAGGGTTGTAGCGGCATGGAAGAGATTATTGTAACTGGTGGTGTAAGGTTAGAAGGGAGTGTAAAGATCAGCGGGGCAAAGAATGCTGCCCTTCCCATCCTTGCAGCGACAATTTTGACCTCTGAGGAGAGTAGAATTAGAAATGTCCCTAAACTTGAAGATGTAGGGACAGTATATAGACTTCTTAAGGGGTTAGGTATTAGGATAGAGGAGAATGGGAATGGAGAGATTACGATAGATCCTTCAGGACTGAATAATAGTGAGGCACCTTATGACCTGGTCAAGACCATGAGGGCCTCTTGTCTGGTTCTCGGTCCTCTCCTTGCACGGTTAGGAAAGGCCAGGGTTTCACTTCCGGGTGGATGTGCAATAGGGGCGCGACCCATTGATCTCCATCTAAAAGGCTTGAAATCATTGGGGGCTGAAATAAAATTGGAGGAAGGGTATATAAATGCAAGGGCCCGGAGGTTAAAGGGTGCCAGCATATGTCTTGATATCCCTACTGTGACCGGCACCGAGAATATAATGATGGCAGCAGTACTGGCGGATGGAGAGACCATTATAGAGAATGCTGCCTGTGAACCTGAGGTAGTAAGTCTATCAGAGGTATTGCATAGTATGGGGGCGTCTATAAGTGGTGCCGGAACCAGACTAATTAAGATAAGGGGTGTTACCGAATTAAAGGGTATGAATTACTCCATTATACCGGATCGGATAGAGACAGGGACATTTATGCTTGCTGCTGCTATCACCCGGGGAGATATAAAGATAGAAGACTGTATACCTGAACATATCGATCACATTACAGCAAGATTACGTGATGCAGGGGTGTCCATAGAAGAGGGAGAAGATTGGGTCAGGGTGAAAGGTAGTCCTGGTATAAGGGCTGTTGATATAAGGACCTCACCCTATCCCGGGTTTCCAACTGATATGCAGGCTCAAATGATGGTCCTGATGTCGTTATCTGATGGACTTAGTGTGATAATGGAGACGATATTCGAAAATCGATTTATGCACGTTGCAGAGTTAAAAAGGATGGGGGCTAATATTACCGTAGATGGACACAGCGCAGTGGTAAGAGGTGTTCCTTCACTCAGTGGGGCTCAGGTCATGGCTACAGACCTGAGGGCCAGCGCTTCATTGGTACTGGCTGGTCTGGCAGCTAAAGGGGATACTACCATCTCCAGGATTTATCATATAGACAGGGGGTATGAGTGCATAGAAAAAAAATTAACGCGATTGGGCGCTAAGATAAGGAGGATAAAGGGAGGTGAACTGTTACGAGGCTCATAAGATCGTGGGAAGATGGGTATGAAGCGGTTGTTGAAGGGGTTGTCTCCAGAGGTGATGCAAATACAAGGGATATTGAAAATATAGTAAGGGATATTATCGAAGGTGTACGTAAAAATGGCTATAAGGCGCTCATAGAATATACAAAGAGATTTGACGGTGTTGACCTTACTCTTTCAGAGATAAAGGTCAGGAAAGATGAGATAGAGGAGGCCTACAGGATAGCGGATGAGGATAAGATAACATCCATAAGGGGTGCCGCAGGGAGGATAGAGGGATTTCACAACAACCAGATAGAGAAGTCATGGGATTATCAGGAGAGTAATGGGGTAATTCTTGGCCAGATTATACGTCCTATTGCACGGGTTGGTATCTATATTCCTGGTGGAAAGGCATCATATCCATCATCTGTATTGATGAATGTGATACCTGCCAGGGTAGCAGGTGTTAAAAAGATTATTATGTGTACCCCTGCATCTCATGATGGTATAAATCCATATGTACTCATAGCAGCAGATATCTCTGGTGTGGATGAGATATTTAAACTGGGTGGGGCACAGGCCATTGCTGCAATGGCCTGTGGGGCAGGGAATATCCCGAAGGTGGATAAAATAGCCGGGCCGGGCAATATCTACGTGGCTATAGCAAAGAGGCTGGTCTTTGGAAAGGTAGGGATAGATATGATAGCAGGACCTACCGAGATATTGATAATTGCTGATAAGACAGGGAGGGCTGATTATATTGCTGCTGATCTCCTTTCCCAGGCCGAACATGATGAGATGGCAGTACCTATCCTGGTTACTACCTCTGAGGAATTGGCTGAGGATGTAAAGAGAATACTGTCTACTCAATGTGATGGGCTAAGCCGATCTGACATCATTGCGGAATCATTAGGGAGAAACGGCTTTATTTTTATTGTTAAGGATATGGATGAGGCCATTGAACTGTCGAATCGGATTGGACCCGAACATCTGGAATTGGCACTAGATGACCCCCTAAAGATATTGGATAGGGTAGAGAATGCCGGGGCAGTCTTTTTGGGACATTATACGCCGGAGGCTGTTGGAGATTATTTGGCAGGCCCCAGCCATGTCCTGCCAACCGGTGGAACCAGCAGGTTTTCCTCACCTCTCGGGGTTTACGATTTCATAAAGAGGACCAGTCTTATATCATATACTGAAGAAGGACTGAGGAAGATTACCGATCCTGTCCTTGATATTGCCGGATTAGAGGGACTGGATGCACATGCAAGGGCAGTGAGGATTAGGAAGGGTGAGGGGTGAAAATCGGTATTTTCAGGTAGAAGGTATCCAATTGCAGTGATAATTAGAAAATAGAGAGATTTTATAGTGAAGGATATAGATAACCTTATCAGAGAAGATATCAGGGAATTAAAGGGGTATCATGTGGAGGATATCCCCTGCAGGGTTAAATTGGATGCTATGGAGAATCCCTATACTCTTCCTGATGATTTATGGACAATGGTAATAGAAGAGGTAAAGGAAACCCTTATAAATAGATATCCGGATCCTAATGCCACAGATTTAAAACGTGTTATTGCCAAACAACTAGATGTTGTACCTGAGGATATAATTATCGGAAATGGTTCTGATGAGCTGATACAGATGATTATTACAGCCTTTTGCGGGTTGCAGGAGAATATCCTTTATCCTGTTCCTGGCTTCTCTATGTATGAGATTATAGCCAGGGTACTGGGAAGAGGCACAGTAGAAGTAATGTTAGATGATAAATGGGATCTCCCTTTAGATGAAATAAAAGAGAGAATGATGGATGGAGATATCAAGATAATCTTTATCACTTATCCAAACAATCCAACAGGGAACCGTTTCTCAATGGACAGGATATTGAGAATTATACAAGGCTTTGAAGGGATAGTAGTGCTTGATGAGGCATATTTTGATTTTTCTAAAAAGACCTTTCTTTCTTATTTAAAGGAGTTTAATAATCTGATCATACTTCGCAGCCTTTCAAAGAGCGGTATGGCAGGGTTACGGGTAGGATTTTTGGTGGCGAATAAGGTGTTGACAGAGACAATAGCAAAGGTGAAACTACCTTACAATTCCAATGTATTATCGCAGGTTGTATCAAGGGCTGTTCTTGAGAATAGGGAGTTGATCGATGCTCAGGTCGATTCCATTATATCTGAACGTGAGAGATTATTAAAAGGGCTTGAAGATATGGATGGGGTCAAACCCTTTCCTTCTGATGCTAATTTTATTCTATTTGAGACCAATGAGGAGGCCGGTATCATTTACAATAGATTAATTGAAAGGGGGATATTGATCAAGAAGATAATAGATGACAGAGGACGATTGAAAAACTATCTTCGGGTGACTGTTGGTAAATCAGAAGAGAATGATGACTTTTTGATTGGGTTAAAAGATTCTTTGGGCGAGTCCTAATATCAAATATCAAAATATACATTTTAAAAGTAAATTAATATGCAAACATATCTTTAATTAGCCGTTAATATCTACTACAGATAATGAAGAATTTATTTTATAATTTGTTTATAGTGAACGCTGTTAAAGTAGATATACTTTATAATTTTGATATTTGATATTAAGTATTTGATATTTTATAGGAGATGATCATGCAAAGGAGATCCAATGTAAAGCGGAAGACAGGTGAGACAGAGATCAGTATAGACATTAATCTGGATGGGGAAGGTAAATATAAGATTGCAACAGGCGTATCGTTTCTTGATCACATGCTTGCCCAGATCGCCAGACATGGCCTTTTTGATCTGAAGATCAATGCCAGGGGTGACCTGGATGTCGATTTTCATCATACTGTTGAGGATGTTGGTATCTCTCTCGGTAAGGCATTCAAAGATGCCTTAGGGGATAAGAGTGGTATCAGACGATATGGTTATGCAATTATACCACTCAATGAATCCCTTGCCTCGGTAGCATTAGATGTGAGTGGAAGATCATTTTTGGTCTATAATGTTGATATCCCCAAGGAGAAGATAGGCGGGTTTGATGTAGAGCTGGTAGAAGAGTTCTTTAGGGCCTTTGCCAATAATAGCGGGATAAGCCTTCATATAAATATGATGTATGGGAGCAATCTCCATCATCTGGTGGAGGCTATCTTTAAGGCATTTGCAAGGGCGCTGGATGAGGCAACATCTTTTGATAGTCGTGTCAAGGGGGTTCCATCTACTAAAGGGAAACTGTAACTTCAAACTGAATTCAGAAAGATATTTATTCAATTACTGATTGAAGTGATCTAAAGTGCCTAAAGTTAAGGAATTTCAAATTTTAATATAAAAAATAATTCAATAACTTTAGGCACTTCAAACTTTAGGCACTTTAGATCACTTTTAAAAAGAATAACTCACTGAAATCAGTTTGAAGGGACGGGAGACTTATATGATAGCTATTGTTGATTATGGAATGGGGAATCTAAGGAGTGTTCAGAAGGGGTTTGAAAAGGTGGGATATCCCGCAGTTATTACAGGTGACCCCAACATGGTTATGGATGCCGATGCCGTTGTCCTGCCCGGTGTGGGTGCCTTTAGAGACTGTATGAAAAATCTTGAAAAGGCAGGATTGATTGACCCGATCAGGGAGTTTATTAATAGAGGTAAGCCATTTCTGGGTATCTGCCTGGGTCTTCAACTTCTCTTTACAGAGAGTGAGGAGTTTGGTATTCATAAGGGGCTCGATATTATAAAGGGGAGGGTTGTCAGGTTTCCCGATGATTCCAACGCTACCACTAGCATAAAGATTCCTCACATGGGCTGGAATAGTGTAAGGATCAGAAAAAGGGTGTCTATCTTTGAAGAGATTCCTGATGATTCATATTTCTATTTTGTGCACTCCTATTATGTTGTGCCGGCAGATGGAGATGTAATTGCCATGACTACCGACTATGGAGTTGAGTTCACTTCTGCTATTGCGTCAGACAATCTCTTTGCTGTTCAGTTTCATCCGGAGAAGAGTCAGAAATTGGGTCTGGATATATTGAGAAAATTTGGGGAGCTTACTAAGTAAATGCTTATAATACCGGCTGTAGACATCAGGAAAGGCAGGTGCGTTAGACTTCTTCAAGGGAGAAAGGATAGAGAGATTGTCTATTCTGATGATCCGATATTAATGGCCCGGAGATGGGAGGAATTGGGTGGTGAGCTTATCCATGTTGTGGATCTTGATGGTGCATTTGAAGGGAGACCCGGGAATATGGATATTATTAAAAAGATGATCGATTCTCTTGGAATTCAGGTGGAGGTGGGAGGTGGTATCAGGGATCTGAGTACTATAGAGGAGTATATTACAGGGGGTGTCAGCAGGGTAATATTAGGGACAGCAGCATTAGAGGATCCGGGATTTGTAGAGGATGTATGTACCAGGTTTCCCGGCAGGATCATTGTCGGTATAGATGCAAGGGATGGTTATGTAGCTATTAAGGGATGGACCGAGGTTACACAGGAAAAGGCATCCATGTTAGCGAAGAGGTTTGAGGGGTTGGGTATCACCGCTATCATTTATACAGATATTAAGAGAGATGGGATGCTGGTTGGTCCAAATATCGATGCTATAAAGGAATTGGCCTCTTCGACAGATATCCCTGTGATTGCATCAGGGGGCGTATCCGGGATAGGGGATATAAAGAGGGTATTAGATATTGAAGAATATGGTGTTACTGGTATTATAGTAGGAAAGGCCATATACGATGGAGCGCTCGATTTCCAGGAAGCAGTTAAAATGGTGAATGGGGTTTTAGATGCTGGCAAAGAGAATAATCCCATGCCTTGATGTAAAGGATGGGAGGGTAGTAAAGGGTGTAAATTTTTTGAATCTTAAGGATGCCGGGGATCCTGTAGAGGTAGCAGAGATCTATGAGAGAGAGGGTGCTGATGAACTGACCTTCCTCGATATAACAGCCTCACACGAGAAAAGGGATATTATTATCGATGTGGTTTATAGATCTGCTGAAAAGGTCTTTATGCCCCTGACCGTGGGAGGAGGTATCAATACACTTAAGGACATACGCACCCTCCTTAAGGCCGGAGCGGATAAGATATCGATAAATACCGCTGCTGTAAAGGATTCAATGTTTGTAAAGAGGGCCTCCGAGATGTTTGGGAGTCAGTGCATAGTGGTCTCTATAGATGCCAGGGAGGTTGTAGAGATAAATCCTGGCAATAAAAGTAGTGGTCAGAAGCGATGGGAGATATATACCCATGGTGGAAGGAGATCGACAGGGATTGATGCTGTGGAGTGGGCCGGGAAGATGGAGGATTATGGCGCAGGAGAGATACTTCTTACGAGTATGGATAGGGATGGAACAAAAGAGGGTTATGATGTAGAATTAACCAGAAGGATATCAGAATCTGTTGGTATCCCTGTAATCGCTTCAGGTGGTGCTGGAAATATTGAACATCTTTATGATGGATTGACAAAAGGGAAGGCAGATGCTGTTTTGGCAGCCTCTATATTTCATTACCGTGAATATACTATTAGAGAGGCGAAAGAGTATTTAGGAGAGAGGGGAATTATTATTAGGATGTAGCTTGACAAAAAGTGTTAATACTGTTAGATTTAAAATTTAAATTTATTTGGGGAGGGATTATGATTAAGTATATCGGAAGGAGGGATATATTTTGCCAGGCGTTAGGGTTAGAGATAATGAACCTTTTGAAAACGCCCTTAGAAGGTTTAAAAAACAGTGTGAGAAGTCCGGCATTCTAACAGAGGTACGAAGAAGAGAATATTATGAAAAACCGAGTGTTAAGCGGAAGAAGAAGATTATAGCCGCAAAGAAAAAGAAATCAGGAACCTATTTTAGGTATTAAATATAAATATTTTCGAGTTATGTTAGAAGACGGAATAGATTAAAGGCCTTTTTAGGGTGTGTTTTATGATGAGGGTTTTACAAGCAAGAAGATAAGTCTTTTTGAATGGCTATGAATTATATATCAGACAGACTGATTGAAGAAGTCAGGGTAGCATGTGATATTGTTGAGATAATCTCAGATCATCTTCCATTGAAAAAGAGCGGGAAGAATTTCAAAGGATTATGTCCTTTTCATTCTGAAAAGACTCCTTCTTTTGTTGTGAGTCCTGAGAAGCAGATATTTCACTGTTTTGGTTGTGGGGCAGGAGGAAATGTATACCAGTTTTTGATGAAGAGTGAGGGCATCTCATTTGTTGATGCGGTATCACATCTTGCAGAAAGACAGGGCATTCCTATCCCGAAGAAGAGTGGTGATTCAGGAGAGAACGACAAAAGAAAAAGATTATACGAGATCAATAAATTAGCTGCAGACTATTTTCATAAGAGGCTATCAGAATCTTCAGAAGGGGAAAAGGCGAGAGGTTATTTAAAGCAAAGAGATATTGATGGTAATACCATTAATCGTTTTCTGTTGGGTTATGCCCCTCTGTCATGGGATCATCTGTTAAGATATTTTGTGAAGAAGGGAGTCCCTCCTGCATTATTAGAAAAGGTTGGTCTTATAATAGCAAAAGAGAGAAGGGACGGATATTACGACAGGTTTAGGGATAGGATTATCTTTCCCATCTTTAATACACAAGGGATGGTGATAGGTTTTGGTGGGAGGATCATAGATAGTTCTGATCAGAAAGGACCTAAATACCTAAATTCACCTGAGACAGCTATCTATAAGAAGGGGAGCAATCTGTATGGCTTGAACCTTGCGAAGGAGATAATCAGGAAAGAAGGATTTGCCTTAATAGTTGAAGGATATGTTGATCTGATCGCTTTATCCCGGCATGGGATAGAGAATGTTGTGTCAGTCTCGGGAACAGCCCTAACAGGGAGGCAGGTACTCCTTTTAAGAAGGTATACTGATAAGGCCGTCATTGTTTTTGATGCTGATTCAGCCGGGAGATCGGCTGCTGAGAAAGGATATGATCTTCTTTTAGAACGCGGTATGAAGGTTAAGGTCATTGCATTGCCAGGGGGGAGCGATCCTGACAGTTTTATAAGAAAATGGGGGAGGGATGATTTTTTAAAGAGAATCCAAAATGCAGTATCTTTCATCGAATATATGATAGAAAGGATTGCGGAAGAGATGAACCTTTCCTCTCTCGAAGGGCAAGTAGATGGTGTAAACAGGATATTACCTTTCCTATCCAGGATACCCAATAGTGTAGAGAGGGATAGTTATATGTCAACCATAGAGGAGAAGATGGGGATATCGAGCAATGCCCTCTTAATGGAACTTAGAAAGGCATCATTGCGTCAGAGGAAAGGAGTTGATTTATCTTACGTCCCAGAGGAGGTGAAGAAGGTAGTAGCTGAACAGAGCTTGATTCAATTGATGTTGATGGATAACAGTAATATCAGAAGGATCAGAGAATATGTCTCTAAGGAGAATTTTGAGGATCATGATCTAGGTCAGATTGCATCGGTTTTATTTGATTTACTGGATAAAAACGAGGAGATATCTCCCCGAAAGGTTATTGATCTCCTTTTAGAGACTCATCAAAAGGAAATAGTCTCAAGGCTTGTTATAGACCACATAGAATATGATAATGTTGATAGGGCAGTAGATGATTGTATAAAAGCAGTTAAAAGAAGAGATATAAGATGTGAAATTAATACCATTAAACAGCAGAGGAAAGAGGCTATAGAAATGGGAAAACTTGAAGAATACAGAATCTTACAAGAGAGATATATTCAGTTAAGACAGGAAATGAGAAGTTAGTTTAAAGGAGGTCTGTTAAGGATCATGTCAAAGCGTGCAAAGATGAGTGAGGTCAAACAGTTGATATCTATGGGTAAGGAAAAGGGGTATCTTACCTATGATGAGGTTAATGATGTCCTTCCTCCTGATCTTGTCTCTCCGGAACAGATTGATGACATAATGATGTTGTTTGGAGAAATGGATATAGATTTAGTCGATTCCTACCAACAAAGTCAGAAGGTTACCGGGGAGAAGGATAATGACAAGAAAAAAGCCGGAGGGGGAAAAGATCTTGTTTTAGGGGTAACTGCTGTTACAGCAGATGACCCCGTGAGGATATACCTGCGGGAGATGGGAACAGTTCCTCTTTTAACCCGGGAGGGTGAGATAGAGATTGCCAAGAGGATTGAAGAGGGTGAGATAGAGGTAATTTATGCGGTTGTTCATTCTCTTGTTACTGTTAAATATATTATGTCAATAGGAGAAAGGTTAAAAGAGGGGAAAATTTCAATACAGGAGGTTGTGAAGTGGGGTGATGTTGAAGAAGTTAATGGAGATGATAAGGCATATGAAGAGACCCGCAGGGTATTAGGACTTATCAAGAATATAAAGATCAATTATAATAAGCTGAAGAGGCTGAAGAGCAGAATAGGTCAGCCTAGATTGAAGGAGAAGACAAGGACAAAATATATTGAAGAAGAACATGCGTTAAAATCGACAATTGCAGGGTTGATAAGGAAGATAAATATAGGGCCGAACCTGATTAAGAGTATAATAGATGAGATTGATGGTTTTGTTAAAAGGATAAAAGGGGGAGAAAGGACGATCAAGAAATACCAATCTGAACTTGGGATAGAGTGGGAAGATTTAAAGAAAAATCTGGCGCAATGGAAGGGAAAAGAGGTTGTTAAATTAAATAAAAAGAAATACGACATTAATGTTCTTCTGGACTATGAGAGGAAGATCAAAAATGCGAAACGCACAATCCGGAGGGTTGAATTAGAGACAGAGGAATTTAAGGATGATCTGACCGAGACATCAAAATCGATCCGTCGTGGTGAGACGAAGAATAAATTAGCAAAGAGGGAGTTGTCAGAGGCGAATCTCAGATTGGTTGTAAGTATTGCCAAGAAGTATACCAACAGGGGTTTACAGTTTCTCGATCTTATCCAGGAGGGAAATATAGGATTGATGAAGGCTGTGGATAAGTTTGAGTATCAGAGAGGCTATAAGTTCAGTACGTATGCAACATGGTGGATACGTCAGGCAATTACACGGGCAATTGCCGATCAGGCGAGGACTATTCGTATACCTGTTCACATGATTGAGACTATTAACAAGCTGATAAGGACATCAAGGCAGTTGGTACAGGAGATAGGCAGGGAACCCACCCCTGAGGAGATCTCAGAGAAGATGGATCTTCCTGTGGAGAAGGTCAGAAGGGTACTGAAAATTGCCAAAGAGCCTATATCATTAGAGACGCCTATAGGGGAGGAAGAGAATAGCCATCTGGGAGATTTCATAGAGGATAAGAAGGTTGTTTCTCCTATGGATGCGGTCATAAAGATGGATCTAAGGGATCAGACAGGTAAGGTCCTGCAGACCTTAGCCAATCGTGAAGAGAAGGTCTTGCGAAAGCGTTTTGGCATAGGTATTGATAGTGAGCACACCCTGGAGGAGGTTGGACAGGATTTTGAAGTTACGAGGGAGAGGATCAGGCAGATAGAGGCAAAGGCATTAAGAAAACTCAGACATCCTAGCAGGAGCAAGAGATTGAGGAGCTTTATAGAGGAAAGGTGAAGTTTTAGATTGGAGGGGCCCATAGCTCAGTTGGAAGAGCCACCGGCTCATAACCGGTAGGTCCCTGGTTCGAACCCAGGTGGGCCCACCATTAGTGAATAGTCGTTAGTGAATAGTTATTCTAATATGCAAGGGATAATTTTTGTATTTTGATTTGTATTTTTTCATTTTAATTTACTCTTGAGTCACTCAACTTTTTTTTCACGAAAGAGCTCTAATTTTATGATGGATCAGTTGAAATTATTGGTAGATTTACAGAATGTGGATTCTGAGATTAAGGATATTGAGAATAAAAAAGAAGATATACCAAGAGAACTTGATACACACAGAGAGAGATTCCAGAGTGCCCGAAAAGAGATAGATTTTCTGATGGAAAATATCCAAAGGATTAAGAAGGAAAGGATTAAGAAGGAACAGGATGTTCAGATCGAAGGCGATCTTATATTGAAGACCAAAAGAAAACTACCTGAGGTGAAAACTAACAAGGAATATTCTGCCCTTTTAGCAGAAATCGATAGTATCAAGAAAAAGATTGATAGATTTGAGGATGAGGAGTTGAATCTGATGGAAATCCTGGAGGAGAAGGAAAGAGATTCGGAGAGGAAAAAAGAGGAGCTAATAGAGGAAAAGAGGAGATTTCAGGAGATAAGTCATCAGAAGGAGGATGAGATAGCAAGACTGAATATTCTACTTGATGAGAAATCAAAGAGACATGATGAGATAGTCCTTTCTCTTGATGGGAAGCTATATGAGAACTATACGAAACTCATGGATTTGAAGAAGGGATTAGCAGTGGTTCAGTTCGGCGATAATGCGTGTAAGGGGTGTTATAAAGAGCTGCCACCGCAGATGGGTATAGAGATAAAGAAAATGAGCAGTATTATCCACTGTCCCCATTGTAGTAGATTTCTCTTCTGGGCAGAGATTATGGGTAAATGAGAATAACTCATCTACTCATATTTTAATAAACACCGGAGTAGATTAGGTAATCGCTCCTTGATAAGATCGAGGGGAGGAAAGTCCGGACTCCACAGAGCAGGGTGCTCCGTAACACGGAGTGTTCCGGCCTGACTATGGTACGGAATAAGGAAAGTGCCACAGAAAATACACAGTCCTGACTTTTACTAAGTCGGGATAACGGTGAAAAGGCGAGGTAAGAGCTCACCAGTCCTGCTGGTGACAGCAGGAGCTAGGTAAACCCCACCCGGAGCAAGACCAAATAGGAAGGCGTTTGAGGGCTGCTCGTCCGATGCCTTCGGGTTAGGTCGCTTGATCCTGATAGCAATATCAGGACCAGATGAATGACTACCATTCTATCGGGCGTGAGCCCTTTAGAAGACAGAATCCGGCTTATTATCTGTTCCGGTGTTTATTTCTTAAGAACAGTGTAATATTTCACCTGAAAATACTCACTCTTCCACAAAAGCACGGATAAACAAGTTTGTCCATGCCACCCACTCGTAGAGACTCATTTCATGTATTCTCCCAACCGCAGCACCGCAACACCGCTTTTCATCCCCTTTGTGCCAACAAGTTGGCATAGGTATTTCCTCTGAGTTCTTTGTGGTTAAATTATTAGCCCCCAGGGTTAATATTATAACTCTCAGTTTGTTAGTTATTTTTCTTCAACAATAACAAATCGAATTCTTAAAGTTTATAGCATATTGAATTTATTAGTAAATACCATTTTTCTTGCCACTTAAATCAAAGACATAAAAAATTTATCCGGTTTTCCTATTGCAATTAAAAAAATCGGTTATATATTTATTTGGAAATTACTATATTTGCGTTATAAAGCACCGGGAGGAGGTGACGATAACAAACTATCTTATAAATCACAGAATTAGTACAGTGTGAAGACCTTTTAAAAGATACGGGTAACTATTCAGTCCCCCTTTGGAAAAGGGGGGGATGAATAGCTGAATAGTTACAGATACAGATTAAAGGGAGTTTGCATTTTGTATTGAGGTTTAATGAAGGACACTAATTAATAAAATCAGAAGGGAGGGATTTGACAAATGAAAAGGAAACTTTTTGCATTTATGGTTGTATGTTTGACAATTTTAACCATAAGCCTGTTTCCAGGCTGTGATGGAGGTAGCGGTAGCGATAGCGGCAGCAGTAATGAGTCCACTGTTTCCGGCTCAGGAAAATAAAAATATGGAATAAAATAAAATCTTTTTATGGAGGCGTACATCATAATGAGAGTTTCAAAGATTATTGATTATTTATTGATAGGTATGCTGTTTTTTGTTGTTTCACTTCTAACAGGTTCTGAGGCCAATGCCTTAACCTATGGTGAAACTTACACAATTACGCTTGAAAAACTAAATTCTGACGGAACAGTCACTTCTGAAACAAACGGAAATTCTTTAGGGATATCAACAAGCGCTGTTGCAGATTCTGATGGAAAGATATCGTTTTCCTTAAGCGGGGTACCTGACAATAGCTCCTGTAACTTTCTCCTTATTACTGTAAAAGACGATTTAGGTAACACGGCCCGCAGATCTATAGCTCCATGTCCCAATTCCGGTGATGCATTGCCTCTGGGCGTCTCAGGCCTGACAAACAGTCAGACTGATGCGCTCCTTGAGGCATCTGCATCTGCCGGAATAGATGACCCTATCCTGGTAGTTTTCGGGTTTGCCATTGTACGCTCTGAAGGAATAACAGCCTCAGAACTGAGCCTGATGGCGAATTTTGCAAATCGTGGAATCAACGGAAGCGGAGGTTTTGTTGAATATCTGACAAACAACGGCGTAAGCGCCGCCATGTTATCCTCATACCGTAGCAATATAATCAGTCGTTTTGCCAATACTGAAACAGGCTACACCAAATTTATAAAGGATTCAGTAGATGCAACCAGCACTAGCTCTGAGCTGGATAAAAGGGGTGAAGCTGCTTCGGCCTTGCTAAAGTTTTTAGTACAGGCTGCTACGGATACAGGTTTTTCTCAGGATCGTGTTTTAGAGGCATTTAACGCTATGGGGGCTATTGTAGTACCGTTAATGACCGCCGCAAGCAACAATAACACCTTATCCAATGCAACCAAACAGGCCATTGATTCAAGTATTGGAGGAGGGATTCAAAAGCTGAGGGCAGACCGCAGTATTGAAAAATATGCAGCCGCACTGACAACTCTGAACGCATCAAGCAGCGATGTAACTAATTATACAGCCGCTGCCACTACCCTTATAAATAGTATGATAACAGTTTTTAAGGTTATGGAGCAGGTCTTTGACGGTAATGAGACAAAGGACGAAATTGAGGCTGCCCAGAACACACTTAATTCAGCAATGAATACCGCCTTTAACCAGTTCATTACAGACACTGCTGCCTCAGACGCGCGTATCACAACCATGATGGCCAAAATGGACACTGCTGCTGGTGTAGGAGGCGCAGGGGTAAGCGCCGGGTATTTTAAATTTTATAAAAGTGATGGAAACACATCAAACTGGCCGTTGACCATGGTTATCCTTACTGACTGGATATCGGACATAATGATAGCAGGCGGCAGTATCGGCTACACACGAGATACTACCACCAGCATTCCATCTGCTGTTAACTGGATGGGTTATTGCAGCGGTGGTAGTATTGATTCGACAGCTTGTACTAACCTTGGAGGAAACTGGGATGTAGATACCGGTGTTTGTACCGGGATTATGAAGGAGGCGTGTGAGGGTGCTGGAGGCACATGGAATTCAGAGCGAAGTACTTTTGGGGGAGGGATAGACAGCAATTATGCTTCCCTTTTTGGTATCCAGGAAGATATCATGATTATTGAGTTTGACCGTTTTGGTGATCAGGGGGATGCCGGAGAGGATATGAGTGAGCAGCAGACGCTGGAAAAAAAGTTCTCTGATGCTTTAAGCGCTCTTGCAGGGAATATAAGCGGAACACTTGATGGATCAACATCCATAAGCAGTACCCAGAAATCAGCCATTATTACCCTTATGCAGTCGCCACAATTTTAGAACAAAAAAGTGAAGAAGCATAGAGCGAAAGGCGGGGGCAGCATTTCCCCCGCCTTTAATTCTTTTCAGACGACTGACTTCCGGATAGATAAGGCAATCGCCACGCATTATCTTTGTAAATGATACGAGTGCTACTCTCTTAACCTTTACTTTATAGCATCTTTCAGTGCCTTGCCGGGTTTGAACTTCGGAACCTTTCGAGCCTTTATCTTTATCTCTTCACCGGTAGCAGGATTTCTTCCCTTCCGTGCCTTTCGAGCAGAAACAGAGAATGTACCGAAGCCAACCAGTGTTACGGATTTTTTCTTTTTTAGGCTTTTAGTTATACAGTCAATAAAGCACTTTACAGATTCGTTTGCTGCTGCCTTTGATATCTTGGCAGTTTTTGAAATGGCCTCTACGATTTCACCCTTGGTCAATTTTATCACCCCTTTCTTATTAAAGTCATATAACATCTACTTCTACGCTTAAACAGCTACGTTAAACCTTTATACATCAACAATAGTAAATTGTCAAAAGAAAAAAGCGTTTTTTTTATATTTTTTCTTTATTGTGATTTTGCACAACGGAAACCATAAAAATCTGTCCTCACATCCGGATAATTCCTGATCCGTTTTGTTGTTTGTATGCTGCCGGCCTTATTAACCCATGAGCCTCCCCTGAGGACACGTATGGTTCCCTTTGCCGGCCCTTTAGGATTAAAGAGCGAACTATTAAGATAATAGTCCTTATCATACCAATCCGCACACCACTCCCATACATTACCAGCCATATTGAGGGCGCCATACGGGCTTGCTCCCCGGGTATAGGAATCAACAGGGGCGGTGAATTCATAGCCGTCATCCTCTCCATAGATATTGGCATAAGGATCCTCCTTATCAGTAGCCCATTTATTGCCCCAGGGCCATATCCTCTGATCCTTTCCCCTTGCAGCCTTCTCCCATTCTGCCTCTGTTGGTAATCTCTTGCCTGCCCACTTAGCAAAGGCAACAGCATCGTCATAACTTACACCCACTACAGGTTGACCGGGGGCATTGAAACGCCCGTCATCCCAGTATTTCGGTTTTCTGTGGTCTGTGGTCTCAATAAATTTTTTGTAGAGGGCATTGCTCACCTCGTATTTATCAATAAAGAATGCCTTAAGATAGACCTTGCGGGCAGGTCTTTCATTATTGTTTTCTTCATTACTTCCCATAGTAAAGAATCCATCCGGTATAAAGACCATATCTTCCGGTATGACTACCCCTTCCCCATTTTTTCTCGTATATATTGTTAATATAATAATGATAGATAGAATCAGGATTGACAGGTTAGCAAAAGTTTTTCGATTATTCCATATCTTGTAAAGATTGTATATCTTCAACCTCTTCACCTTTCACCTGAAAATGTTGATGCGATGGGGATAACCAAAGACTCCCCCCTGGCCAGTTTCAATAGATTCTTATCCTGATTATACTTTTTAAGCAGCCAATAGGGAATGTCATAGATTTCGCGACACAGATTCCAGACAGTCTGCCCGGCTCCTACAGTGGTGATAATGGTATTTTCTACAAAATATTTGCTGAAGAAGTCTTCCTCGATACCCTTATAATGCTCCCTCCTTTTTTCCTTAAACTCTTCAGGGGTTACTTTAACAAAGGATAACTTTATTTTTTGTCCGATCTTTATATGTTGGCCATACCGTAACCCATTTAAATCCCGTACTGTTTGAGTAGGTAATTTCAGCCAGTCAGCATAATGTCCAAGGGTCTCATCATGTTCTACCTCTATCAATCCTATGCCACCTTTCTTTTTATCAACATGGCCCCCGTATTCCTCCTTCTTTGATGACAGGAATGAAGAGACTGTATCCTTGCCGGTATCTTTTTTTACAACGTTGGAGATGAGTTTTGGACCTGACACCTTGTGTCTTCCCGATTTTATTTCATAGGGGATCCGTAATACCTGTCCACTAAAGATATAGCCTGAATTAGCGATCCGGTTTAAGCCCTCTAATGATGCAACAGAGGTGTCAAACCTTCTGGCTATCTTGATCAGGGTATCTCCTCTCCTTACACTATACCATTCTGTCCTCTTCTGATTTTTATGTTTCTCCTCTTTTGGTATCCGGGCATAGAGCCGTGATGCTTTATTACCCTCACCCCGGGGTATATGCAATTTAAAACCTTTAGGGATCAGCTTCTGAGAAGATAAAACCGGTCTGCGGAGGGCAGGATTTAAAAATGCTATCTCCTCCTTAGAGATGTTAAAATATTTTGTTATTGCCGATATAGTAATATAATCAGGAATTGCAAAGATATCGTATTGTATAGGGTCTTTAAAATCTATGTCACCGAAATATTTTTTATAGTTCTTCACTATCTCAAGGGCTGCCAGGAATTCGGCATAGAAATTTTCTGAGGCAAAACCAAAGATGTAACTATTATAACCATTTATCACATCTACTATTTTATCCGAGCCGACCTGTCTTCTTGCCCTCTTCATGCCTGACAGTCCATGATTATAGGCAGTGACAGCAAGTGGCCAATTACCTAATGCTTTATAGTTCATCTTCAGGAGTTTAGCAGCAGCAGCAGACGATAGTATAGGATCCCGTCTCTCATCTACTTCATAGTTGATACGCATAAAAAGCCTTCCTGTTGACCTCGTAAACTGCCATATCCCTGCAGCGCCAAATTTTGAATAGGCATTGAATTGGAAAGATGATTCTACATGCGGGAGAACTGTTAGCTCCTCCGGAAGATTAAACTCTCTGAATATCTCCTTCATTTTGTCAGCATACAGACCCGATAGCCTTAATCCTTCCTCAAATCTATCCCTTTGTCCAATCTGTGCACGGATATTCCTTGCAGCCTTTCTGAAATCTCTTTTTACCAGTTCGTAAACCCTCTTCGCATCACCCTTAAGATTATCAGGATCCTCTTTGGCAAGACCGCTGACTATATTCCTGTATCTTTTTTTGATCTTCTTTGTTAGTCTCCTCTTCATTTTTTCTGTTATTTTGACATCGCCAAATACCTTTTTAAAATCTATAACCTCATAAATTATATCAAGATTCTTTGTATCGTGAATAACAGCCTGATCAGTGGTATATTGGGTATATATTTTTTTCCAGAAGTTGACTTGCTTCTCTAACCCGTCAACAGGGAATAGCTCCTTCCTGTATAAAGCCTCTTTTCCCTCACCCCTGGAGATTATAACGAACTGGCAGATGAGGACAAAACAGAGAACAAATCTAAATCTCTTTTTCAACTTTTTCTCCCTTCAGACCATATAATATATACTATAAATATATATTTCTCTTCAATTAAAATCTCTTTTTTAATACCGGATTACTATCATACTGTCAAGAAAATGATGACATTTTGTGATTAAAGATCGCTCAAAGACGTCCTGAAGAGGGGAGAAGAGATATTATCCCGGGGAGAAGAACCGATATAAGTGATGAAATAATTAGTTACAGTGGGATCCTCTGCTCCCTTTTCTCCGGAATTAAACCTTGAGTCATAAGCTTTAACTTACAGATTATAGACTCAAGACAGAGAACTTGAGAGCAGAACCCATATGCGGTTAACTCTTGGAGCCCCCCCCCTTATTAAAAAGTAGGTATACTCAAGTTGTTCCCTTAGTTAGCTCGCATCGAGTAAACTTCTCCTCCTGCATAGTATCAGTAGAGCAGAGAAACCCCCCTATAAATTACAAATTAATAAATATTTAGTTATTAAACTACAACACATATTAGTTGTCAAGATCAAAATCTCAAAAATGGGAAAAAAGCGTTTGACAATGCCATATTTCATCATTATACTTGTTTATTAGAATTGATAAAGTGTTGCGGTGCTGCGGTTGGATGAATACATGAAATGAGTCTATAGGAGGGGCATGGATAAACTTGTTTGTCCGTGAGAGATGGGGTGAGGAGGTATTTTTAGAGGAAATGAAAATCAAGGGAAGTGTATGGAAATTTGGACAAGACATTGATACGGATGCTATCATTCCTGCGCGCTATTTAAATACATCTGATCCGGAGGAGCTTGCCAGGCATTGCATGGAGGATGTAGATCCGGATTTTGTCAGGAAGATAGAGAGAGGGGATGTCATAGTGGCAGGGAAGAATTTTGGATGTGGTTCCTCCCGTGAACATGCACCTATTGCCATAAAAGGGGCCGGGATCTCCTGCGTGATTGCCAGGACATTTGCAAGGATATTTTATCGTAACTCTTTTAATATGGGGCTTCCTATCTTTGAGTCGGTTGAGGCATCTGATATGATCTCAGAGGGAGATGAGATCGAAGTGGATGTCGATTCAGGTATAATAATTAATATTACCAAAAAAGAGGAGTACAGGGCCCTGCCCATACCCCGCTTTATGCAGAAATTGATTGATGATGGGGGATTGATACAACATATTGTAAAGAAAATAGGTAACCGTTCACAGTTTACAGTTAATGAAAACAGACAGAAAGGAAATTGAAAAAACTGTAAACTGATAACTGTGAACAGAGAGGATATTTTATGGCTAAGACATATAAGATAGCAGTAATTCCGGGTGATGGAACAGGGCCGGAGGTGGTTAATGAGGGACTAAAAGTGCTTAAATCTGCCTCTAAGAGAGGGGGATTTGAGTTAGATCTGACAACTTATGATTTTGGAGGTGAAAGGTATCTCCGTACAGGACAAATTCTTCCTGATTCAGCGATCGGGGAATTAAGAGAGATGGATGCCATCTATCTCGGTGCAATAGGACATCCGGAGGTCAAGGCCGGGATATTGGAAAAGGGGATACTTCTGAATCTCAGGTTTTCTCTTGATCAATACATAAACCTCCGGCCGGTTAAGTTATATCCGGGGGTGGATACACCGTTAAAGGATAAAGGGCCTGATGATATAGATTTTGTGGTAGTAAGGGAGAATACAGAGGGGTTGTATACAGGGGCCGGCGGATTTTTGAAAAAGGGGACACCTGACGAGATAGCGATTCAGGAGTCTATCAATACCAGGAAAGGTGTTGAGAGGTGTATACGATATGCATTTGAGTTTTGCAGGAAGAGAAATAAGAAGAGGAAACTCACCCTCTGCGGCAAGACAAATGTATTGACATATGCCTTTGATCTCTGGGAAAGGACATTTAAAGAGGTATCAAGGGAATATTCCGATATAGAGACCGATTACGCCCATGTGGATGCCACCTGTATGTGGATGGTTAAAAATCCTGAATGGTTTGATGTGATTGTAACAGATAATATGTTTGGTGATATTATTACGGATCTCGGGGCCATGATTCAGGGGGGAATGGGTATTGCTGCCGGAGGAAATATAAATCCTGAATCTACCTCAATGTTTGAACCGATTGGTGGATCGGCCCCAAAATATACAGGAAAGAATATGATAAATCCCTTAGCCGCCATATCTGCTGCCCAGATGATGATAGAGTCCCTTGGTGAGTCAGAAGCGGCTTCTATTGTTGAAAAGGGTATTATGAAGGTTATATCCAATGATATAAAGAGTCTTTCAGCCGGGGAGATGGGGTGCAGTACTACAGAGATAGGTGACCTCGTAGCCAGGTATGTTGAGGAGGAGAAGGGGTAGAGTGTCTATCAAGAGGTATTCTGTTGCTGTTGCGGGGGCAACAGGAGCGGTTGGAAATGAGATGATCTCGATACTGGAGGAGAGGGAGTTTCCTGTAACGGAGATAAAATTACTTGCCTCTGATAGATCAGAGGGGAAGAAGCTGGAGTTTGGCGGAAAAGATATAACTGTAACAAAGACAGACAGCAACTCCTTTAATGGGATTGATATCGCTCTCTTCTCAGCAGGCGCTGACAGGAGTAAAGAATTTGCATCTTTAGCAGTAAAAGCAGGGGCAATAGTAATCGATAATAGCAGTGCATTCAGGATGGCCCCTGAGGTGCCTCTGGTGGTACCGGAGGTCAATCCCCATGCAATTGCAAGGCATAAAGGGATAATTGCAAATCCTAACTGTTCTACTATCCAGATGGTAGTGGCGCTTAAACCTATCCATGATGCTGTCAGGATAAAGAGGATTGTTGTCTCTACCTATCAATCGGTATCAGGGACAGGTAAAGAGGCAATAGAGGAATTATCACAGGAGACAAGAGATATCTTTAACTGCAGGGAGGTTAAATGTCAGGTATATCCTCACCAGATAGCCTTTAACTGCCTTCCTCAGATAGACACCTTTGAGGAAAATCGTTATACCAAGGAAGAGATGAAGATGGTCAATGAAACAAGAAAGATTCTGGAGGATGATACCATTGCTATTACAGCGACAGCGGTGAGGGTACCTGTCTTTTATGGTCATTCTGAATCGGTTAATATCGAGACAGAGAAGAAGTTGACTGCAGATGAGGCGCGGGAGCTGTTATCAAATGCATCTGGCGTAAAGGTCGTTGACAACATCGATGCATTAGAATATCCGTTAGCTGTAAAGGCAGCCAGTAAGGATGAGGTCTTTGTAGGAAGGATCAGGGAGGATGAGTCGATAGAGAAGGGGCTTAACCTCTGGATAGTATCGGATAATATCCGTAAAGGGGCTGCACTAAATGCTATTCAGATCGCTGAAATTTTAATTGGAGTCTGAGCTAAGACTACCCATCTACTGCGTTGCATGAAAATTTTGTAATCCTCATCTATTTTAATACACTCCGGTTACAAAATTTTCATGCGCCTTGTACCCTGGCAGTTTTGGTTCAGACACTAATTTTCGCTCAGACACTAATTAGCTTATGAGATGAAACAATTGGAATTGATTGACATAAAAAAACTACTCCTTTCTGATAGATTGAAGACCTTTTTAAAGGAAAAGAGTTTATTAAAGGAAAGAGGTAGTTATGCCACGGATGTTAATCATATAAGGATAGAGTGCAATGATATAATCGATAATAACAAAGATCTCTGCCCATCCCTCTCCGAACGAATAAAATCAAAGGCTATCCTGAATCATATAAAACTTCTTCTCATCCTTTCCAACCAAAAGGAGATAGATGATTTTTATCTTAGGCTGGTGGAAGAAGGTGTCCTGAAGATGGCTGCAAAAGATAGTACTCCTCTTTCAAAGATTATTCATCCTGTTGTATTCGGTGCTATTCCATATGGTAAGGGGTTAAAGAATGATAGCATGGGGGTTGATGTTTCCTCTTTAAGATCGTTTAGAGAGCAGAAAGAAAGGGATATTAGAGAGATTAAGTCTATAGCCATTGATCTTCATAATAAGCTAAATACCCTGAATACAAGGTTTGGAGAATACACAGAGCATATGTTTGAAAAATCCATCTTAGGAGAGAAAGAGAGATGTGGAAATAGATTTGATAAGGTCAAGATAGATTATAGCAGATTAAGATCGATCCTCTTAGGGAAGATAAAGGGTTTATATAACAGGATGACCACACTATCAGAAGAGATAGATAATATAAAAGAGATTGAGAGGTTATACGACTATAGCAAAAAATTCTTGAGTGATAGATTGAGGGAGGTTAAAAGTGAAATAGATCACTATAGAGGAGTGTCTAAAAGATTTAACGATGATAAGGATAAAATTGCACTTATGAATACAGAATCCCTCAATAATGTAAAAAAAATCGATATGTCTAACTCGAGATTAAATATCCTTACTTCTGAATTAGAAAGCTATGAGGTGGCCAATACAGACCTTTCAGGGCGTAGCAGCAGGCTTAAAATGAGGATCATAGAAAAGAGAGAAGAGCACTCCAGGATAGAGAGATATCTTGATAATGATATTAAACAGTCATCAGACTATTCAATGCTCAGGGGTGAGCTATTAACAGCAAGGAAGCTTCTGTATGAAGACAAGAATGATATTGCACTATTTTTAAAGGAATCTAATCACTCAAAGGATTCACAGGAGGAGCTGTTGCTGGAATTG
The DNA here is from genome assembly GCA_003229375.1 of Nitrospirota bacterium. Taxonomy (GTDB): domain Bacteria; phylum Nitrospinota; class Nitrospinia; order SZUA-224; family SZUA-224; genus SZUA-224. Next base: position 9,040 of record QIDP01000087.1, on the reverse strand, counting down.
GAGGAGGAGGAAAAGAAGAGAGATATATTTATCAATGAACATATTGCCAATATAGAAATGATGGAAGGATATATTGGAAAACTTGAAGATGATACGACCGTTCTTAATTCCTCTCTGATCGACGTAAGGATAGAACTATCCATGGTTTTAGAGATGCTTGACTCCTCCTGTGTGGATGGATCTAAGCTATATAAAGATATACTCGCCGTTAACTCAGAAATTATTTCTCTAAAAGATAACCTTCTTTATATCTATAATGATATCCCGGCTATGAAGGAATGTGTAAAGCAGGAGAGATTGAGGGCTGATGAATATCAGAAAGACAGGATGTCTTTCTCCGCAAGATGCAGAGAGAACTATAAAAGATTGATCAGTTGTTTAATCGATAAAGAGGAGATAGAATCCCTGCTGACGGAGAATTTTCAAATAGTAGATAAGCTGGATAGGCTTAAAATGGATATGCATATTGAGAAGGAATTACTACATAATATTTCTTGATATAGGATAATTAAGTAGTGCCTAAAATGCCTAAAGTGAGCTAAAGTTAAAAGATTATATTCCATTAACTTTAGGCACTTTAGATCACTTTAGGCATTTTAGGCACTTTAATATTTTAACGGAGGAGAAAAGATGCCAGGAGATGATAGATCGGCAGAAATAAAGGATTCTTCAGGGGCATATATTAAAAAGGAGGATATCAAGGAATTAAGGAATTTAACAAGGGAAGCACTGCAGGAGAGAAAGAATCTTAAGATGCTGATCGAGTATATAGAGAAGAACAGAGAAGACCTTTCTGAAAAGATCAGCCTGATCAAAAAGATTGATAATAATATGCCTGTTCTTACCGGATATATTGAAAGGATTAACAAGGAATCAGAGGATCTTAGAAAGATAGATGTCAGGCTGCGGGAGATACAGGGGGTTGTAAAGGATATGGATTCTATGTACAAAAACGCCAAGAGGGATGTTGACAATCTGAATCTGTTAAGCGAGCACGTAAACAGAAAGGTCAAGAATCTCTCACTCCAGAGAGGGCTGGTGGAAAAGGCTAATGAAGACATGGGAAGGCTGAATGTCCTTATATGGGATATGGAATCTAAGATGAAGAGGCTCTCTGAAGAGAACAAACTGGTCAGAAGGGCTGACAGGAATGTAATTAAATTAGAGAGGATGTCAGAGGGTATCTTCTCACGGATGGATGAGGTTAACAATTTTAAGCATCTTATGAAGGGGGCAAAGGATAAGATATCAGCCCTAAAGGATATAGTGAAGACCATAGATGATAAGATTGAAAGGGCCTCTAAGGATAAGGCCGCGGTTGAAGGGCTTAAAGAGAATGTAGAAAGATTACAATCAATGCTGGAACATATGCAGGCTGATACAGATCAACTCCTTAAGCAGAACAATGTTATCGGGGAGACTAGAAAAGATATAGATATTTTAACCAGAGAGATGAATAATCTGAAGATTGAGGCAAAGAACATATCTCTAAAGAGTGAGATGATCAAAAAAATTGGCAATCGCCTAAAAGATCTGGATGCACTGAGTACAGATATCGAGACAAAGATTGTCCAGGTTAAGGAAGATAGAGAGATAGTTAATAATACAGAGGAGAAGATAAACCGTTTAAATACTCTTTTGATTGACAACATAGGTAATAAGATGAGGCTTCTGAAGGAGGATATTAAGCTCATCAATACCTCCGTAGATAAGATAAAGGAGTTTGGCCAGCTTGCGGAAAAGGAGGAAAAAAGGGTTGAGAGGTTTTATGAAGGGCTGAAGATAGCTGATGAGATTGAAAATAGTCTTGCTAAGGTTAATAAACTTTATGAGGTTTCAAAGGAACAGATAGAGGATCTCTCAAAAAAGAGACAGTTAGTTGAACATGTGGAGAAAAAGGTTAATGATCTGAGTTCGACTGTTATAAGCCTTGATGTAAAGATGGAGAGTCAATTGCAGAGGAAGGCCATGGTAGAAAAGATGGAGAAGAGGCTGGATGGGCTTGATTTTTTCATTGAAGAGGCGGATTTAAAGATAGATAAGATATCTAAGAAGGTGGAGTTCATTGAGAAGGCAGATAGGAAGGTTGATAATATCAAATTGCTTATAAAGGAGATTGAGGAAAAGATACTGGATGCGACCAGGGAGAAGACAGAGATTAACAAACAGGAGCAGAGGATAAACCAGCTCAGCTCAAAGATGGGAATAATTGAGGAGGATATCAATTATAAACTAAAGGAACTGGAGGAAGGGAAAAATGAATTTAATAAACTAGATGAGACCAGAGGAGAGATAACCAGAAAGATTGCAGAGCTGGATAATAGTATAGAGAAGATCGATAAGAAGAGAGAGATTGTCAATGAGACCGAAGCCAGGATCACACAATTGAATTCTATGAGTGAAGATATATATAAGAGGATTGAGGGATTGAAGGAGAGCGAAGATCTGATTACCGATACAGAGAAGAAGATAAGTTTCCTTTTCTCATTGACAGAAGATGTGGAAAAGAAGATCACCGATATTAATCAGAAGGAGGTAATCGTTCAGGAGACCCGGAACGAGATTAGCAGTTTGAGATCAGTAGTTGAGGATATAAAGGCTGAGAAGGATAGAAGTGTAAAGGATATGGAGCATGTGAAGAAGGTGAGTTATAATATCGATAAGTTGATCTCGATTACGAATGAGACTGAGGATAAGATTAATCTCCTTGGAAGGAAGATGTCCATAATAGACAAGACAGAGAAGAGGATAAACGAGTTGAATATCCTGGCAGAGGATGTTATGGCTAAGATTAAGAATCTATCAGAAGAGGAAAAGACGATCAATAGGGCAGGAGAGCAGATAGCAGAGTTGAGATTTCTCTTAGGTGAAGCAGAGAGAAAAACAAAGGATTTATCTGAGGCAAAAGAAGGGTAGGAGTTTGGTTATGAATAAAAAAAGAATAGGGATAATAGGTGGAAGCGGTCTTTATGAAATGGATGATCTCAAAGATGTGGAGAGGGTAAAGTTAGATACACCTTTTGGTGACCCCTCAGATGAATATATTATCGGGAGCTTAAAAGACAGGGAGATTGTTTTCCTTCCAAGACATGGCAGGGGGCATCGCATCCTCCCCTCTGAACTGAATTTCAGGGCAAATATCTATGGATTGAAATCCCTTGGGGTTGAATGGATAATATCTGTAAGTGCAGTTGGGAGCATGAAGAAGGAGATAGTCCCGGGAGACATTGTTGTCCCCGAGCAATTCTTTGACCGTACAAGGGAGAGGAAGAGTACCTTTTTTGGTGAAGGGATTGTAGGACATGTTTCTTTTGCTGATCCTATCTGTCAGGAACTGAGCAAGATCGTATTTAAGGCTGGTAAGGATGTAGGGGCCTCTATACATAAAGGCGGAACATATCTATGCATTGAAGGACCACAGTTCTCAACCAGGGCAGAGTCTGATATTTATAGGCAGTGGGGAGTGGATATTATCGGTATGACAAATGTTACAGAGGCAAAGCTTGCAAGGGAGGCAGAGATATGTTATTCTACGGTCGCATTAGCCACGGACTATGATTGCTGGTATGAAGAGAGTGTATCTGTAGAGGCTATTTTAGAGATAATAGATAAGAATGTAACCATAGCTCAAAAGATTATAAGAGAAGCCGTGTTGATGATTCCTACAGAAAGAAGATGTGAATGCGCCGGGGCATTGAAGAATGCTATACTCACATCAAGGGATCTTATTCCTGAAGAGACAAAAAAAAGACTTGATCTGATTATAGGAAAGTATATTAAATAAAATGAAACGTTCAAAAGAGCTTTTTGAAGAGGCAAAGAGATATATTCCGGGTGGTGTCAACAGTCCTGTAAGGGCATTCAGGGCTGTAGGGGGAGACCCGTTATTTATAAAAAGGGCAGCAGGTTCAAAGATATATGATGTGGATGGAAGAGAATATATAGATTATGTGGGATCATGGGGGCCGATGATCCTCGGGCATGCATATCCCCGTGTGATTTCATCCTTACAGGAGATTATGAATAATGGGACAAGCTTTGGCGCACCGACCGAATTAGAAATTGAGCTGGCAAGGCTGGTAGTGGAGGCAGTTCCTTCTGTGGAGAAGGTGAGGATGGTAAACTCAGGCACAGAGGCTGTGATGAGTGCCATCAGACTGGCAAGGGGTTATACAGAGAGGGATAAGATCATAAAATTTGAGGGGTGTTATAATGGTCATGCAGATAGCTTGCTTGTAAAAGCAGGTTCCGGGGTAGCCACCCTTGGTATCCCTGATAGTCCCGGCATCCCGGCAGATGTTGCAAAAGATACGATCACGGTACCCTTTAATGATCTGGAGAGGGTAGAGGAGGTATTAAAGAGAGAGGGAAAGGATATTGCCTGTGTCATTCTTGAGCCGATAGCAGGGAATATGGGTGTAATACCCCCGGCAGACTGTTTTCTTGAGGTACTGCGAGGATTGACAGAGGAATATGGTATACTATTAATCTTTGATGAAGTCATTACAGGTTTCAGGGTTGGCTATGGTGGTGCACAGGAGTTGTATAATGTGATGCCTGACCTGACATGTATGGGAAAGATAATTGGCGGAGGGCTTCCTGTGGGTGCATATGGCGGGAAGAGAGAAATTATGGAGAGGATCGCACCTTCCGGCCCTGTTTATCAAGCAGGGACACTCTCCGGAAACCCTCTTGCAATGACCGCGGGTATAGAGACCTTAAAGACCCTATCAGAACAAGGGGTGTATGACGAGATAGAAGAAAAGACAGTCAGGCTTTGTCAGGGATTAGAGGAAAATGCCGGAAGATCTGGCATACCTATCTATCTTAACAGGGTAGGTTCTATGTTCTCTGTCTTCTTTACAGATAGAAAGGTAAAAGATTATACATCGGCCAGGACCTCGGATACAGAGAGATTTGCTAAATACTTTTCAACTATGATACAGGAGGGGATATATCTGGCACCATCACAATTCGAGGCAGGTTTTGTTTCGACTGCCCATTCTGATGAGGATATTGAGAGGAGTATTTTAGCAGCAGATAAGGCGTTTCAGCACGTAGGTGATTAGGTGAAACCCTCGTGTCGATGAGTCGGCACAGAGTGGAATGAAACGCAGTGTTGCGGGTGGGGTCTCTATCTATGGGGTGGCATGGACAAACTTGTTTGTCCGTGAGGGATATTTCAGAATATGAGCAAAATAAAAAAAATACACGCAAGAGAGATACTTGATTCCAGAGGGAATCCTACGATAGAAGTGGATGTGATCCTGGAGAGTGGCGCTATGGGAAGAGCAGCAGTTCCTTCCGGCGCATCCACAGGAATAAGAGAGGCCCTGGAATTAAGGGATGGGGATAAGGCCCGATTCATGGGAAAGGGCGTAAAGAATGCTGTGGCCAATGTGAACGGGAGGATAGCCAGCAAGGTTATCGGGCTTGAGGTCTCAGAACAGGCCATGATTGATAATACAATGATAGATATGGATGGGACCCCAAATAAAGCTAATCTGGGGGCAAATGCTGTCTTAGGGGTCTCCCTGTCAATCGCCAGGGCCGCTGCAATAGAACTGGATATCCCTCTCTATAGGTATATAGGAGGAAAAGATGCAAGAGAACTACCTGTACCTATGATGAATATCCTTAATGGAGGATCACATGCTGATAATAATGTAGATATACAGGAATTCATGATCGTTCCTGTAGGTGCAGAGGACTTCAGCAGTGCGGTAAGGATGGGGGCAGAGATATTTCATAGTCTGAAAAAGGTACTGCAAGATAATGGGTACAATACAGCGGTCGGGGATGAGGGTGGTTTTGCCCCGGACCTGGGATCGAACGAAGAGGCGATTGAGAGGGTTATTGAGGGTATAGAAAAGGCCGGATATAAACCGGGTACGGATGTCTGTATAGCCCTTGACTCTGCAGCCAGTGAGTTATACCGAAATGGGGTATATATATTATCAGCAGAAAAAAAAGATAAGATGTCGGCAGAGGATATGATACTATTTTATACTGAATTAGTAGATAGGTATCCCATCATATCTATTGAAGACGGTCTGGCAGAGGAGGATTGGGAAGGATGGAGGCTTCTTACCGAACGTCTTGGAGATAAAATTCAGATAGTAGGCGATGACATATTTGTTACTAATATAGATATATTGAAGAGGGGTATCTCAGAGAGGATTGCCAATTCTATTCTGATAAAACCTAATCAGATCGGGACACTAACAGAGACATTAAATGCCATTAAGATGGCAAAAGATGCTGGTTATACAACGGTGATCTCGCATAGATCCGGGGAGACAGAAGATACAACCATTGCTGATATAGCAGTTGCCTGTAACACAGGACAGATAAAGACAGGATCAATGTCGAGGACAGAGAGGACAGCCAAGTATAATCAGTTGATTCGAATAGAAGAAGAACTAGAAAAAGAAGGGATATTCAGGGGAAGAGAGATATTTGATAGATGGATGGTGGTGAATAAAAAGAGAGGATGTAAAGATAAATAAAGATGACCCGAAGATGGGATGTTGTCTGCTGTCTACTTTATTTTGGTGAGGGTTTTGCTGAGTGTCTAAAGTAAGGGAAAAAGCCCCTGCTGAAAATAAAAAGAGGAAAGAGAAAGACAACAAGAAAAGGATATTGATACTTCTTATTGTAAGTGTGGTTTTCTTCGTTTTTCTGATACTTATTACCGTTTTCAGCGAAAAAGGTATAATACACATCTATCACCTGAATAAAAAGCTTGTCGTTATTAAAGCAGATATAGATAGACTACAGAATGAGAATCAGAGATTAAAGAGAGAGATACATGCCCTTAAAACAGATTTTTCTTATATAGAGAAGATTGCAAGAGAGGATCTTGGTCTGGTTAAACCCGGCGAACTCGTCCTGGAATTTGTTCAGAAAAGAAAATAAAACACCTTGACAATTTACTATTAATCATGTTAGTCTTACACTTAATGATGCGGGGTACACTTAATGATGCGGGGTGGAGCAGTCTGGTAGCTCGTTGGGCTCATAACCCAAAGGTCGAAGGTTCGAATCCTTCCCCCGCTACCAAATTAAAGTTTCGGAAATAGACTAATTTGTATCTTTCTGTTGAATAAAGCCTTTTTTGTCTTTTCTTACCTGCATGGTCACTGCTGGGATGTGGTAATTTTTTTTAGGTGGGCCCGGACCAAAGCTTTTGCGGACTATCTCAATTATCTATCCAATTTTCTACTTTAATGAGATCCTTGAAATGTGACGTGTTGTTAGTTACCAAAATCATTTTATATTGCTTGACAATTGAAGCTATAAGAATATCAATGTCGCCTTTCTTCATTCCGCTATTCAAGGTTTCGGCTTTTACCATGGAAAAAAATCGCCATGTTTTTCTATTAACCTCCAAAACTCCCAAATTTTGAGAGAGAAAATGGATCGTTGATAGATTTATTTTAGAGCTTGGATTTCTATGAGCAAGAACTTCCAATTCTGCTATAGTTATTCTCGAAAGTCTTATATTCTGTATGCCTTTTTTTCAAAGACATCAAAGAGGTTGTATCTGCCGCGAAGGTAGTAAGAGGAAATGTCCGTATCGATAAGATATTTCATTCATTAAGTGAATTTGAAGGAATAAGTCTTGAGTTATATAATTCTTCAAGTTGTTTGTCTTCGTCTCCACTTTCAATCCAAGAACCAAAAAGCAACTTAATATTGACAAATTGATCTTCAACTATAGATTCACTTGGAGCAACCGGAAGAGATACAGTGCCATAAAGCTCTTGTAATTCTTGAACACTGATAGTTGAAGGCACTAAACTACTGGAATCTTGAGATTGAACTATAGCAATATTTTCTGATATAAAAATAACATTATCCGACATCGTAGTTACCCTCCTGTTCTATGATTGCCGAGGAAAAAGCCTTATGACGAACCCACCTAAAAAGACGGTCGGTAGATACAAATCCAATCTCGATAGGCCCTCCGCAACTAGGGGGACCAAAACTGAATTTCTCTGCTTTTACTGTAATATGCAAATACGAATAGACAAAATCAATTGCTTCACGGATTGGAAGGTCTTTATGTCCTGCAGCAATTAATGGTGCAGACGCCTTTTCAAATGCCTTATTGAAGATATCATCAAAATTCTTTACAGCATCATTATGAAGAACTTGTTTTAATTCATTTCTTAAACTATCTTGTAATCGTGGATCAAATCCTCTAAAGACTCTTGAAAAAAAAACTGGAGTACCGGAAAACATACACAATCCCAAAACAAGAGGTTTTATTTGACTTGCTTCCTTTCTGATTTCAATATGAAAACAGGATAGCTCATGGCTTCCAGGATTCCACCCTCCTAAGTAATAGCCAACAAAATCAATTCCTGCTTCTTTGACCGCTGGCTCAGCTATATTAATGAGTTTTTCTGCTGCATCTTGGACAGTAGTTTCATTATTTACTTCATCTGCTAGCTGGGCGATAATTGTCCGATGGCTTTTCCTATACTACCCGCACCCCAAGTGCAAATTCCTAACCTTGAGTTACTTCCTACCTCGAAAACTTTTTGGGAGTGGGTAAGTAGCTGGACAACACCACCTCCTTCTGGGGTTGAGATCATAACAGTTGTCGAGCTATCGGCCCCTAATACTATTCCTTCAGAAACAAAATATGCTGCTGCAATACTCATACAATATGATACCCCTTAGATTCTAATCGTCAATTTGTTAAATAATCTTTAATACTGCGTAAATAATTGAGTATTAAATTCCCCCTTATACCATATTATCCACAGAATTACTCTACACTTTTTAGTAACAATATGTCAACAATTGTTTTCAAGCAGCAAGCAACATGGAGCCATTATAACATCGTCTGAGAAATTAAGTTTTTTTTCTACAAATCTGCCTTACCCTTCTTTCTGTTAAGTCTATCTTCCTATCAATATCTTTGATAGATTCTCCAACTTGTCAATGGCAAATAGAATTACCCAGGTTTCGGCAATTAAAAATGCCCACCTGAGGACAAAAAAATTAAGCCGAATTCAACTTTTCTTTT
>QIDP01000059.1 GCA_003229375.1 Nitrospirota bacterium | reverse complement strand
GAGGTTTTTTATCTGTTATCAAAGATGAATCTCTAATATTAAATGAAAGAGTGTACTTCTTTGGCCAAAGCTTTCCCCTTGTAACTGAGAGGGCGGAGCTATATCATCTGTTATCAAGTGGAGAAGACTGACTCAACATATTCAAATATGATGTGGAAATTAGAAATTTATGAAGAAAAATACTAATTTGTGAGGGGCATAAGGAGTAATTCCTATGCCTACTCGATCATCTCCAAAAGGGGCCTATGAAGAAAGCTTTGATCACAGGTATTACAGGGCAGGATGGTTCATACCTTGCTGAACTGTTGCTTTCCAAAGATTATGAGGTGCACGGGATAATAAGGAGGGCAAGTACCTTTAACACAGGTAGGATTGACCATATATATGTAGATCCCCATGAGGTAGGTGCTAAGTTTTTTTTGCACTATGGTGATCTTTCTGATGCCAGCCAATTGACAGAGATAATATATAATGTAAGACCTGATGAGATTTATCATGTTGGTGCCCAGAGCCATGTGAGGGTCAGCTTTGAGATACCCGAGTATACTGGTGACATAACAGCCCTTGGAACGGTGAGGTTGCTTGAGGCTATAAGGAGGAGTGGTATAAAGGCAAAATTTTATCAGGCATCATCTTCTGAGATGTTCGGAGCTTCACCACCACCACAGAATGAGGAAACACCTTTCTATCCACGCAGTCCCTATGCTGCGGCAAAGGTTTATGCCTATTGGATGATCATTAACTATAGAGAAGGATATAATCTCTTTGCCTGCAATGGTATACTCTTTAACCATGAATCCCCACGCAGGGGAGAGACTTTTGTAACCAGAAAGATAACCAGAGCCCTTGCTAACATACTGGCGGGTGAACAAAAGAAAGTCTACCTTGGCAACCTTGATGCAAAGAGGGATTGGGGATTCGCCCCTGAATATGTGGAATGTATGTGGCTTATGCTACAGCAAGATAAACCAGATGATTATGTGCTGGGCACCGGTGAAAGTCATTCGGTTAGAGAATTCCTTGAGCTTGCCTTCAGTTACGCGGGTATTGAATTGGCCTGGACTGGTTCTGGAGCGAATGAAAGAGGTATTATTGGTTCCTTGACCCCGTACTCAACTTCGAACCCCAACCCTCAACCCTCTAACCTCAAAGCCGGAGATGTTTTGATCGAGATTGATCCTAAATACTTCAGGCCCACAGAGGTAAACTTTCTAATGGCTGATATATCAAAGGCAAGGGAAAGACTATGTTGGGAGCCGAAGATAACCTTTAAAGAATTGGTAAAGATAATGGTAGATTATGAGTTAGAGCATATTGGTCTGCCGTCCAAAGGAGAAGGGAAGAAGGCGCTCCAGGAAAAGAACATTGCCTGGACAAAAAATAAGCTGACGGTTGGGTGAGGGTTGATAATTTTTATGAACAAGGATTCGAAAATCTATATTGCTGGCCATAGGGGGTTGGTAGGATCTTCAATTCTTCGGAGATTACAGTCAGAAGGGTATAACAATCTTGTCTATAGAACTCATAAGGAACTGGACCTCTGCAATCAACCTGAGGTCGAGTCATTCTTTAAAAGTGAGAGGCCTGAGTACGTCTTTCTGGCCGCAGCTAAAGTAGGAGGCATCTGGGCCAACAGCACCTATCCCGCTGAGTTTATATACAGTAATCTGGCTGTTCAGATTAACGTTATTCACAATTCTTATACATATAGCGTAAAAAAACTTCTATTTTTAGGCAGTTCCTGTATATATCCGAGGGACTGTCCCCAGCCAATGAAAGAGGAATACCTCTTGACATGGCCTCTAGAGCCTACAAACGAAGCGTATTCTATTGCAAAGATAGCGGGTATCAAGATGTGCCAGGCATACAACAGGCAGCATGGAACCAATTTTATATCAGTTATGCCGACTAACCTCTATGGCCCGGGGGACAACTTTGACCTTAAGACATCTCATGTATTGCCAGCGATTATAAGAAAATTTCACGAAGCCAAGCTCTGTGATCATTCAGTGACCATATGGGGCACAGGCACCCCTCTCCGGGAATTTCTCCATGTAGATGACCTGGCTCATGCCTGTGTATTTTTGATGAATAATTATAATGATAGCGAGATCATAAATATTGGAGTAGGAAAAGATATAAGTATTCGGGAACTGGCTGAACTTATAAGTGAGGTCGTGGGTTTTGAAGGTAAAATTGTTTTTGATAGCAGCAAACCAGATGGGCCACCGAGAAAGCTTTTAAACGTGAGTCGTCTTCAGACCCTTGGCTGGAAGGCAAGAATAGGATTAAGAGAAGGGATAGAAGAGACATACAGGTGGTATTTAAAGACTATTTCTTCCCGAACCCTTAGATAATTCTTTAACCTCATAGGAACGTGACCTAAAAATGACTGATAAACTGGAGCAAAACAAAGACCTTCCAATTGTTGTCTATACCCCTGAATCCAAACTCGGTTTGCCAATTGTCATGGCTAAGGAAATGTGGAGAGACCTGCTTGCCTCTCGTGGGCTGGCCTGGAGATTAATGGTCAGGGATATAAGTGCCCAATACAGGCAATCCTTTCTGGGAATCTTGTGGGCATTCTTACCACCTATTGCCACGGCTTTGGTTTTTGTGGTTCTTAATAACCGAAAGGTAATAAATATAGGTGAGACCAATATCCCCTATCCTGCTTTTGTTATGGTTGGTACTGTATTGTGGCAGGTATTTGTGGATAGTCTTAATGCGCCATTAAAGGTTGTTACTGCATCAAAGGCTATGCTTACCAAGATTAATTTTCCTAAGGAAGCATTGATCTTGTCTGGGCTGGGACAGACATTGTTTAATTTGGGCATTAAATTACTGATCTTGATTGTTGTTTTTATTATTTTCAAAATACCTATAACCTGGGGGACCCCGCTCTCCCTGCCGGCCATTCTGATACTGGTTCTATTGGGGACAACCTTTGGTCTATTTTTGACACCTATTGGTGTGCTTTATACTGATGCTGTTCAGGGCATTGCCATCATAACAGGTCTCTGGTTTTTCATAACTCCAGTGGTTTATCCACCGCCTACAAGTTTCCCCTTTTCCTTATTGGCTATCTTGAATCCAGTCAGTCCTATTCTCGTAGGTGCCAGAGACCTGGCTACAGAAGGGGTTCTCCACAACCCCATACCATTTTTTGTGGTTGCAGCTATTACAATACTAGTTCTTCTCGTCACCTGGATCATTTATCGATTGGCCATACCGATTTTGGTTGAGAGGATGAGTGCGTGAGCGATAGCGAAGTTCTAATCAAAGTCGAGAACGTTTCTAAGAAATTCTGCCGCAGGCTGAAACGTAGTCTCTGGTATGGTGTGCAAGATTTAACCGCAGAGCTTCTTGGACGTAGTAATTCTCACAAAGATTTACGAAAGGATGAATTCTGGGCAGTCAGAGAGGTTTCCTTTGAACTTAAAAGGGGAGAATGTTTGGGGTTGACAGGCTGTAATGGTGCAGGGAAGAGCACAATATTAAAGATGCTTCATGGTTTGATAAAGCCAGATAAAGGCAAGATTACTTGTCGTGGTAGAATAGGGGCCTTGATTGGGTTGGGAACAGGCTTTAATCCTATTCTGACTGGCAGGGAAAATGTATATATTAATGCCTCTATATTGGGGATGACCAAAAGAGAGATTGATAAAAAATTTCAAGATATTGTGGACTTTGCAGAAATTGGAGAGTTTATAGATACACCTGTACAGAGTTACAGTTCAGGAATGAAAGTACGACTGGGGTTCGCTATAGCCGCTCAGATAGAACCAGATATACTATTAATTGATGAAGTTCTGGCTGTGGGGGATGTGGGGTTCAGAGCCAAGTGTTTTAATGCGATCAGCAGGATATCCAAGAATGCTGCTATTATTTTAGTATCTCATACAATGCCTCAGGTTGCAAGGGTATGCTCCAATATTGTTGTGTTGAATCATGGAAAGGCAACATATACAGGAAAGGACGTGCCGAAAGGGATCGAGCATTACTATTCTCATTTTGAGTCTCAGAAAGGTGTTGTTACAGGAAGCGGCAGGGCTACCATCCATAAAATAGAGCTTGAAAGCAAGGGGAAAAAAGATATCCAGCAGATTAATTACTTGGATGATTTATGTGTTCATTTGTATTTAACGGTCGCCCCGGAAATTAAACAGCCTGTTGTTTTCATAGGCTTTCTGAGCAAGGAGTTGCAGATTATTGCACAGTGCAGTTCACTGTATAATAAAGTAAAACTTAAAAATACTGGGGGACAAATGCATATCACAGTAAAATTTCCAGCGGTGAATTTCAATCCCGGTGTTTATTTGCTGTCATCTTCAGTATTAGATGAGAACCAATGGGAAATACTTACACAACATTACGCTATTAAGGAGCTGAAAGTTCTTGGTGAATTTGTTTCTTTTGCGCCTGTCCAGCTTATGGGTGAATGGGATGTTAAGGTCTAAAAAATTTTCAAAAAAGAAGGTACTGTTATGGCCGCTTCACAGGAAAAAAATCTGATATTTCTCATTTCGCAACCGAGGGCCGGGTCAACCCTTCTTCAGTTGATACTATCAGGCCATTCTGACATAGCTACAACTTCAGAGCCATGGGTTGCCCTTCATCCTGTTTATGCCTTACGTAATAGCGGGGTAGATGGCGTATATGATTCCAAACTTGCTCGATATGCTTTGTTAGATTTTCTTAAACAAAGCGGGGTTGATGAAAGTTTTTATAAAAGGCAGGTTGCATCGTTTCTACTTTCTTTTTATAAGCAGGCGACCGAATACCAAAAGAAGAAATTTTTTCTTGATAAAACGCCCCGTTATTACCAAATTGTCCAGGAACTTATAGATCTTTTTCCAGAGGCAAAATTTATCATTCTTTTTAGAAATCCGCTTGCGGTCTTGAACTCTATTCTAAAGACCTGGGTCAAAGATGACCCATCGCTCCTTGGGAACTATAATTATGATTTAATCGCTGCACCGCAAAGCCTTTTAGATTTCGCAAAGCATCATCCTGACCAGTGTTTTAAGGTTAAATATGAAGAACTTGTAGCAAGACCGGAGACAGTTTTAAAGGATATCTGCCGTTTTCTGGGTATCTTATATTTCGACAATATGCTCAATTATTCTAATAGTCGCTATTCAGAATGGAAATTTGGGGACCGGGTTGGAGTTCATAAGGCGAGCCGTCCGACCGTAGAGTCGTTGGAGAACTGGAAAAAGGACTTTATATTGCCCCAAGAAAGGCTTTTTGCCATGTCATATCTAAAATCCCTTGGACCGAACCTGATTAAAGAGATGGGGTACAACTATGATGAAATAGAATCCTCTATTGAGGTCCCTACTGACTTAAAGGGATTAATCTCATGGTCAACTATAATGAGCGATATTGAAGGGTTTTCAAAAACCAAACAGGTTAGAGAAATGATCCATCGAATATTATCAGACGAAAATTTTTGGAATGAAGATACGAGTGAGTCAGACAAGAGTAACGAAAATTCCGAGTGGAGAGAAATTATTAAATACGCTGCAAAGAGGTTTAAGGATGCAAAAATCAAGTCATTGATGGCGGAAAGAGAAGCCCTCCGTAATAGCCTTTTCTGGAAGGTGACTGCCCCTGCAAGGTTAATTGTGAAATTATTTAAAAAATGACACAATATAACATTTTCCATTTTTAATCAACGTGTTTTATAAAAAGAGTGATTGGTAACCTATAGACATGCAAGTTTTTACTGTTTCTATAGTAACACCTTCATATAATCAGGAACAATTTATAGAAGATACTATTAAAAGTATTCTCAGTCAGGAAGGAGACTTCTATATTGATTACGTTGTCATGGATGGCGGCTCCACGGATAACTCTATTGAGATTATAAAGAAGTATGACCGATTACTCAAAGAGGGAAAGTGGCCCGTCAGGTGTAGAGGAATCCAATACCGCTGGGTAAGCGAAAAGGACAAAGGCCAGACAGACGCCATCAACAAAGGCCTGAAAAAGAGCCATGGCGAAATAGTAGCCTACCTTAATTCTGATGACATCTACCTTAACGGAACTATGCAGCGAGTGGTCGAGTACTTTACTGAGAACAAGGATATTGACATTATTTACGGGGACTGTAAGGTCGTGGATGGTGGCGGTCATACCATCTCCATCTGGAGGAGCCGTGAGTTTGACCTTTTCAGTGAGCTTTGCAGGAATTTCATCTATCAGCCAACAGTGTTTATGAGGCGTAAAGTCTTGGACAGGATAGGATATTTTAATGAAGGGCTGCACTACACAATGGACATTGATTACTGGTATCGGGCAGCAGTCCATGCGAACTTTGCATATGTCCCTGGTGAGCTGGCTATATTCCGCATAGCAGGGGATAACAAGTCGAGTCAGAGCAGGGTCCCTTTTGTGCAGGAACGGGAAAGGGTTCTTGAGACATTTTTCAGCACATATGCCGAAGATACTATTAAACAGTGGAAAAAACGTGTATTTGCATGGCATTACTATCATGCAGGCGAACAGTTATATGCAAGGAAGGAATTCGACGCGGCACGGAAGGGGTTTGTTAAGAACATGAGACTTGAACCATTCTCTCTGAAAACCTTTCTTTCATTTCTGGCTATTGTTGATATGTCCATGCATATACGTTTATTCCCTAAAGCTGTATCTATTTTGGGGGCCATTCTTCAGCCTTCCCTGAAAAGAAGATTTATATGAAGGAAAAGACTTATGATTCGTATTTCTGTTGTTGTTCCCGCATATAACAGGGCGAATCTTTTAAAGGGCTGTCTCGGAAGTCTTTCTATACAGTCAGTCGAAGCCGCTGATTACGAAGTCATTATTGTCGATAATAATTCAACTGACCATACCGAAGCGGTTGCACGGTCTTTCATTGAGCGTCATCCAACCTTCCGCTATGTCAAAGAACCCAGGCAGGGTGTAAGCCATGTCTATAACCGCGGCTGGAAGGAGGCACATGGCGAGTGCGTGGCCTTTATCGACGATGATGCGAGGGCTCTTCCTGATTGGGTTGAGCGCATTTTAAACGCTTTTGAGACTGTAAGGCCGGCTCCGGCAGCCGTTGGTGGAGAGATCCGTCCTTGGTATGAGCAAACTCCTCCCGGGTGGTTCAAAGACAAATTTGAATTTAGAAGCAAGGGAGATAAAAAATGTTTTCTGAAGCCTCCCCGAGCGCAGTATGGTTTTTCAGGATCGAATATGGCTTTTAAAAAGTCAACTCTTGCTGCGTATGGAGGCTTTTCTAATGATTACGGCAGGATAGGCGATAAAATGCGGCTCGGCGTAGAGACAGAATTATTTATTCGCATCTATAAGGATAACCCCCTATTCTGGTACGACCCGGCCATAAGAGTAGAGCATTGGGTGCCGGTTAGAAACATGAGTGTATGGTACCGTTTGAAAAGAGGTTACTACCATGGTGGTATTTCTGCCACCTCTATTCAGGGAAAATATTTAGTATCTGCAGTAATTAAAACGGTACTGTTCCTAATATTTAAATGCTGCATTCTGTTGTTTCGTGTACGTTGGTGGCAAAAATATTGGCAGATTAGTTTTTTAAAACATGCTCAGCCCATAGTGGATTGTTTGGCTTTTCTGAAGGTGCTTTTATCGGGAAAAAAATGCAAAAAAAATGTCTAAGGCTCTTATAGCCTTTTTTATATACAGACGTCCTGAACATACGAAACAGGTTCTTGAATCTCTATCGTGCTGTGCGAGTGCTGAGGTTTATTCGCAAGAAGTAGAATAAAATGACAAACAAAACACTAACAACACCTGTTTTATTTACTATATTCAATCGCCCTGAAACAGCCCGGAGGGTTTTTAATGAGATAAGGAAAGTAAAACCTTTAAAATTTTTTGTTGCGGCAGATGGTCCAAGGGAAGATAGAAAGGGCGAGATGGAGAAGTGTCAGGCCGTAAGGGAAATTGTCAAGCAGGTTGACTGGGAATGCGAAGTGTTTACGAACTTTCGCGAACAGAACCTGGGCCTAAAAAAAGCGATCAGTTCTGCAATAGATTGGTTTTTCGAAAATGTAGAGGAAGGAATCATACTGGAAGACGATTGCTTACCTCATCCGATTTTTTTTCGTTTCTGTGAGGAATTGTTGGAGCGGTATCGAGAAGATAAAAGGGTGATGGTTATTTCAGGGGATAATTTTCTGTTTGGCCGTAAGAGAGCAAATTATAGTTATTATTTTTCCCGCTACAATCATTGTTGGGGCTGGGCAACCTGGAGACGAGCCTGGCTTAACTATGATGGAGAGATAAGGATTTGGCCAGAAATTAAAGATGGAGATTGGCTTAAAGATATCTTAGGGGGTTCAGACATCGTAAGATATTGGTTCAACATATTTCAGCTCGCTTATGTAGATAAAATTGATAGTTGGGCTTACCCGTGGACTTTTTCTTGCTGGATACAAAACGGTCTGAGTATCCTCCCCAATGTTAACTTAGTCTCTAATATAGGCTTTGGGTCTGAGTCAACACATACCAAAGGTAGTTCTCTGTTTGCCAGTATGGCTGTAGAAGCTATGGATTTTCCCTTGAAGCACCCTCCTTTTGTGATCAGAGATGCCAGGGCTGACGACTTTGTCCAAAAAAATCATTTTGATGTTTCAAATACTTTTTTCAGGGTGATAAAAAAAAAATTGATGAAAGGGAAGAAATATTTCAAAAAGTGAGTTCTGATGAAAATAGAAGATATAGGTTTATCACTCTCAGAAGAGCAGGAATTGAAACAGTTACTCTCAAAGTCCAAGAAGCTCCCTCATGAAGTTGAAGACATTTGGGCGATTATGGATTTTGTGTGGGATGAAATCGGCTGCGATAATAAGAAACTTGATTACGATAAGATCGAAAAATTTTACAGACATCCTGTATGGTTATTAAACGGCTTTTTCATTGAACAACACGACCTTTCTATGCAGCATCGCAATGCTATCTCCGGCTGGTTATTCAAAAAAAATCTAAAATTGGTTTTAGATTATGGAAGTGGATTTGGAACTCTTGCCCGATTAATTGCTAAGAAAGACATGACTATTTCAGTGGATATTTATGAGCCTTATCCAAGCAAATATGTTATTTCAAGGTTTAAGGATTATTCAAATATCCATTTTGTAAGTTCGTTTGATAAACAATATGACTGCCTTGTCGGTATTGATGTTCTTGAGCATGTACCTGACCCATTGAAGTTGTTTTCTAAAATGGTTAGGCTAGTTAAAGAGAATGGATATCTTATTATTGCAAATAATTTTTATCCTGTGATCAAGTGCCATTTGCCTTACACATTTCATTTAAGATATACCTTCAACAAATTTACCCGGTTGATGGGACTGGAATTGATCGGACCATGCGAGGGGAGCCATGCGACCATCTATCGGAAGAGAAAAGCTGTTCCCTTTAACTGGTGGAGAATTAGAATTTATGAACGAGTTTCACGGGTGTTATTCCTATTTCTCAAAATTGCTCATTTCCCTTACAGGATATTTAGTAAAGCATTTAAAAAGGTCTTAAGATGAGACCCCTTCTTCTCAATACTACGGATATTGAGGGCGGAGCAGCTCTGGCCGTCTATCGTCTGCATAATGGTTTGAAACGCATTGGTATAAATTCCATGATGATGGTGGGACGAAAGGTAGGCGATGACGCTAGCGTGATCGGCCCAAACTCCAAATTGGGCAAAGGAATAGGATTGCTACGACCGGGTCTGGATGTCTTGCCATTGCAGTTTTATAGGAACAGAAATCATACCATATTTTCTACAGCGTATCTGCATGAGAGGTTGACCAAAAGAGTTGTTCCTTACGACCCGGATATTATTCATCTACACTGGGTATGTGAAGGTTTTTTGCGTATAGAGAACTTGCAAAGGTTTAGTAAGCCTGTAATCTGGACACTCCATGACATGTGGGCATTTACTGGTGGGTGTCATTATGATGAATATTGTGATAGATATAATGATGCATGCGGTGCTTGTCCACAATTGAACAGTAAAAGGCAAAATGACCTTTCCCATTGGGTGTGGAAACGTAAAAAAAAGTCTTGGCAAGACCTTGATATAACCATAGTTTCGCCGAGCCTATGGCT
Source organism: Nitrospirota bacterium (assembly GCA_003229375.1). Classification (GTDB taxonomy): domain Bacteria; phylum Nitrospinota; class Nitrospinia; order SZUA-224; family SZUA-224; genus SZUA-224. The sequence goes on along the minus strand of QIDP01000059.1, from coordinate 33,144 downwards.
CGCAGGGCGTGCAAGAACGAGTTCACTGTTTCGGAATTGCCGTGTAGAGGTTATCCCATATGGCCTGAATACCGATCGCTACAAGCCGATAGATAAAAAATTTGCCAGACATATCTTTGGCCTGCCGCAAGATAAGAAGCTGATTCTCTTCGGGGCCGTAAATGCCTTCAGTGATAAACGTAAAGGTTTTCAATTTTTTCTTTCTACCTTGCATGAACTCGCCTCAAAAGGGTGGTCTGACCGGGCTGAACTGGTGGTATTCGGCTCATCAGAGCCTCCTAATCCTTCTAACTTTGGATTGAAAGCTCGGTATATGGGACGTTTACATGACGATATCAGTCTGGCTATACTCTATGCTGCAGCGGATGTATTTGTGCTGCCATCGATTCAGGATAACCTTCCAAACACTGTTATGGAGTCCCTTGCCTGCGGGACACCTGTAGCTGCTTTTAATGTTGGTGGAATTTCTGATATGGTAGACCATCAAATAAACGGTTATCTGGTCAGGCCTATGGATTCAGACGACTTAGCTCGTGGAATTCATTGGATACTAACAGACCCTGAGCGTTATGCTCGGCTGGCTAAAGCAGCACGGGAAAAGACCGTTCGAGAGTATGCAATAGAAGTGCAGGCTAGGCGGTATCGTGATTTGTACGAAGAGATACTTGGTTTTACTGCAAAAACCTCAAAAACAGGGTAGCCGCAACCTTTAGTTGCGTAAGTGGCTGATTTATAGCAAGCTTTTTCGCAGGCTAAAGCCTGCGGCTACCAATTTCGGGGTTTTTGCAGTGGAGTCAATACTTGAAAAGAGGAAAGATATGCATATAGATAAATAGTTGAGTATTAAAACTCAGGAGGTAGTTACCATGAGAGTATTTATTGCCGGTGTTGATGGGTACCTGGGCTGGTCATTAGCCCTTTATTTAGCTGCCAGGGGCCATGAGATTAGCGGGTGTGACCTCTTCCTTAGGAGGGAATGGGTGGCTGAGATGGGGTCTCAGTCAGTCACACCGATAAGAAGGATGACCGAGAGACTTGAGACTTTCAGGGATCATTTTGGCACGAATTTACAATTCAGGAAAGGAGACTTGAGGGATTATAACTTTGTTTTGAACTGTTTTCGATCCTTCGATCCTGAGGCCATTGTTCATCTTGGTGAGATGCCATCCGCTCCCTATAGCATGGTGGATGTTAATCATGCAGTGTTTACACAGATGAACAATCTCATCGGGACTTTACACATACTCTATGCTATGAAAGAGGCATGTCCTGATGCCCATCTGGTCAAACTTGGAACAATGGGAGAATATGGGACCCCTAATATTGATATCCCTGAAGGGTTTTTTACGATAGAATACCGGGAAAGGAAAGATACCCTGCCTTTTCCCAGACAGGCTGGTAGTTGGTATCATCAGACCAAGGTACATGATTCCCATAATATTATGTTTGCATGTAAGATTTGGGGTTTACGTTCTACAGATATAATGCAGGGTGTTGTTTTCGGGACCAGGATAGATGAGATGAAGGATGATGAACGGCTTGTCACCAGATTTGATTTCGATCAGTGCTTTGGAACCGCTGTAAACCGTTACTGTGCTCAGGCCGTTATTGGACATCCTCTTACCCCTTTTGGAAGAGGGGGGCAGAAGAGGGGATTTTTGCCGCTGCGGGACTCTGTGCAATGTTTGACTTTAACCATCACAAATCCCCCGAAGCCAGGGGAATACAGGGTCTTCAACCAATTTGAGGAGATTTACAGTATTACAGAGTTGGCCCAAAAGGTTAAGAAAGTCGGTGAAGAACTGGGTTTGAAGGTTAACATACGGAACCTGGAAAACCCCAGAAAAGAGATGGAGGAACATTACTATAACCCCGATCATCAACACCTCCCTGACCTTGGTTACAAACCTACCCATGATATGGAACAGGAATTGCGGATTATGCTGAATGATCTGATGAAATACCGCTCCAGGATTGAAGTTAGAAAAGAGGCATTAAATCCTGATATCCGCTGGGATGGAACGAGGAAGAAGGTGCGATTTCTGAGCAGAGGAGCAGAGGAGCAGGGGAGTAAGGGAGCGGAGGAGCAGGGGAGTAAGGGAGCGGAGGAGCAGGGGTGATACAAAGTCACGAAGAGCTGGATGTGTACCAACTGGCCTTCAAAGCAGCGATGCGGATCTTTAAAATTTCGAGGGGATTTCCTCGGGAGGAGACTTTCTCACTCACCGATCAGATGCGGCGCTCGTCGAGGTCGGTCTGTTCAAACATTTCCGAAGCATGGCGCAAACGGCGCTACAAGGCAGCTTTTGTGAGTAAATTGAACGATGCTGAGGCCGAGGCGGCCGAGACACAAGTTTGGATACGCTTTTCGGTTGAATGCAGCTATTTGTCAAAGAAGTCGGGCCAGGAATTGTACAAGACTTATGACCACATCATCGGCAAGTTGGTCAACATGATCATCCATCCGGATCCATGGCTTATGCCAGGGAGTCGCCAATGACTGCACCTCAGCACCCCTGCACCCCTGCACCCCTGCACCTCAGCACCCCAGCACCTCAGCACGTATTGATAACCGGAGGTTGTGGTTTTATAGGTGTTAACCTTGTCGAAACTTTAATTAGAAATAGATTGGTCAAAACAATTCGCATAATGGATGACTTAAGTGTAGGGACAAAAGAAGAGTTAGAATTGGTTTTATCTGAGTTTGGCGATTTTAGAAAGAGATGTTGTGACAAAAGGATTAACTATATTTTTAAGAGTAATAGTCACCCATCTGTTGAGCTTCTAATTGAAGATATCCGCAATGCTGGATTTGCGGAGAAAGCAACAAGAGGGGTAAAAGTTGTAGTTCACCTTGCAGCAAACACAGGAGTTGCTCCATCAGTAGAGACCCCAAGACTTGATATGGAGGTAAATGTCATCGGGACCTTCAACATGCTTGAGGCTTCAAGGCAAAACAATGTCCAAAAATTCATTTTTGCCTCCTCAGGTGCACCTTTAGGTGAGGTTGAGCCTCCTATACATGAGGGGAAGGTTCCAAGACCGGTTTCACCTTACGGTGCCAGCAAACTGGCAGGAGAAGCTTACTGTTCAGCGTATTACAGGACCTTTGGCCTGAAAACCGTATCTCTCAGGTTTGGTAATGTCTATGGGCTAAGGTCAAAACATAAAAACAGTGTGGTGGCAAAATTTCTTAAACAGGCCCTCGCTGAAGAGACCCTTCAGATATATGGAGATGGCAGACAGACCCGTGACTTTCTTTACATCAGCGATCTCATAAATGCTATCGTACTTGCTATTAAGGTTGACACAGGTGGAGAAGTCTTCCAGATTGCAACACATAGAGAAACCTCTATCAATGAGATAGCAGAAGTTGTAAAAGAACTGGTTGAAAGAGAAACAGGTAAAAGAGTAAATATCGTATATGAAAGCCCTCGACCCGGTGATGTTAAAAGGAACTTTTCAGACATCTCCAAGGCAAGGAAGATATTAGGATTTGAACCAAGGTATAACTTATTGGCAGGGTTAAGGGAGACATTTGAGTATTTTGAGTTGAGTTGATAGTACGTCCTTTTAATATAAGTTAGACAAGTTTTAAAGAGATGTCTTTAAAGTTTGGAGGTAGAATGCAGCAGAATCAGCCATTGGTTTCCATTATCACTATCTCCTTTAATAGCGGAAGGTACATAGAGGAGACGATCAAGAGCGTGTTCTCTCAAGATTATCCTAATATAGAATACTCGGTTATTGATGGGGGGTCTACCGATGATACTTTAGAAATAATTAGAAGGTATGAGAAAAGGCTCAAATGTATTTCTGCACCTGACCATGGAATTTCAGATGCAATGAATAAGGGGATTAGACTATCGAAAGGAGAAATAATAGCCCATCTTCATTCTAATGATACATATATGCCAGAGGTTATTTCCAGGGTTGTCAGATTTTTTAAGGATAATCCTGATAAGAAATGGCTTTATGGGGATATTAATTTTGTAGATGAAGAAGGTAGGATTAGAAAAAGGCTTATCTTTCCAAAGAGATATAATTATGATTATAGATTGTTGAAGAAAGTCAATATCATACCCCATCCGGCAGTCTTTGTGAAGAGAGAGGTTTTCGATGAAGTAGGGCTTTTTGACTTAAAGTATAAATATGCTATGGATTATGATATGTGGTTGAGGATCGGTGCAAGGTATGAACCGCTTCAAATTTATGATGTTTTAGTTAATTTCAGGGAGACTGGCATTTCTTCTGTAGAGGCTATCAATGCATTGAAGGAAGGATATGAAATACGGAACAATATTGACAGTTCTATACTTTTTAAAGCAATGAATTATGCCGGTTACCTAAGAAAAAGGTATATATTTCCCTTTATTAAATTAAAAAGAAAGATGCAGTATTCTATGACAAAAAACCAATGTACCTAAAAAGGATCAACGCAGAGTCTATTCTATGATAGGCAGATAAAAACGGAGGCTGAATATGATAAAGCGTATTATTTCCAAATTCTATAACTCATCTCCTATAGAGCTATTGCATCAAGTCAGGGCAAGATTACAATCCCCAAAAACTCATCTCGCCAATGAAGATGAAGTAAAGGAAATATCTGACGAACTGCGAAAACGGTTTATGATTTTTCAGACATCTAATTTGAAATCTATTAGCACTAAAGAATTCACTCAATACATACACCTCAAGATTGGAGAAATAGATGCTCAATCTGAGGGTTATTCAAACCACGAATTAGATCGACAGAGAGACTTAACAATCAAATTTCATTGGGGGCACAACCACGACTTTGGAGACTTTAAACTGGAAGGCAGAATGGGTGATAGACATATCAACCTTATAGAGAACTTTGTTACTCTCTTTCCTGTTTCTCTCGAAGATTTTAAGAGCAAGGATGTTTTTGATATCGGCTGTTGGACAGGGGGAACGACTTTGCTTTTGGCTTCACTTGGCTGCAAGGTGTTTGCAATCGAAGAAGTCAAAAAATATGCCGAAATGTCATCCTTCCTGGCGAAATCCTTCGGTATTGAAGATCAAGTTACCGTTAAATCTATGTCAATTTATGATTGTAATTCAGAAGAATTCTATGACCGATTCGATATCGTATATTTTCCGGGGGTAGTTTATCACTTGTCCGATCCGCTTATAGCTTTGAGGATACTTTTAAATTCGCTTAGAGTTGGTGGAATAATTCTTATTGAGTCTGCAGGAATTAACCGAGAAGAGCCATTTTGTAGATTCAACGGAAGCCTAATATATGGCTCTGGGACAAGGGAAAGGTTGAACCGTTCAGGATGGAACTGGTTTATTCCCTCTCCATCAGCTCTCTACCGAATGATACGAGAAGCAGGTTTCGACGAAATCGAAACGCGGTGGCATGACGCAACTAACAGAGTCTATGGTTATGGAAAAAAAGTATTACAAGTTGGTATCTGCAAAGCTGGGTTATCGGTTGCAAACATTAAGTAAGAAAAAAGCCTAACACCTATAAGGCCTCCGTTTGTCAATAGGCAAAACACTCCCGTTAGCAAAATAGATAAAACTTTGGCTCTTCTCCCAGTTTCTATGGTAAATTGGGAGAAGAACCAAAATTTAATGTTCCATAGGAACATTCGATAATAGACCGGCGATTCATCGCCAGGTATCAATCAATAAAGAAAATATGGATAACTTAGTTAGCGTTATAATCCCCACCTACAACAGGAGCCACTACCTTCCTGAGGCCATAGAGAGTGTTCTTAATCAGACATATAAGGATTTTGAGATAATAGTGGTTGATGATGGTTCTACAGATGACACAAGGGATGCAGCGAAAAAGTATAAGGAAAAAGTCAGGTATATTTACCAAAAAAACTCCGGCCTTCCATCTGCCTTAAATACAGGCATAGAGAGCTCTAAAGGAGCATATATAGCCTTTCTGGATGATGATGACATCTGGAAAGAGAGTATGCTGCAGAGAACTGTCGAAACACTGGAGAAGACGAGAGAAGACGTAGGTGCTACCTATGTAGATTGTAGATATTTCAAAGACTCCGATAAAAACAAACTCATTGATAAAGAGATGAAACATTATTCAGGGGACATATTTGAGAAGCTCTTACAGAATAATTTTATCCCGGTAAATACAGTTTTGGTGAAGAGAGTATGTATTGAAAAAGTAGGATGCTTTGATGAGACTTTACCGGGGTATAGGGATTGGGATTTGTTATTAAGGATAGCCTTTGCGGGTTTTAAGTTTGAGTTCATAGACGAGCCATTGGCTCTTATAAGGGTTCATGATGCCAACATGAGTTCGCAGTTATTAAGGTTGAAAAGGGGGGCATTGAAGGTTATAGAGAAGTTTGAAAATATGCATGGGAAAAGTCTTAAGAAGGATTATCTGATAAAAAGAACCCTTGCAAAACGACATCTCTCATTAGGGTGGTATCTAACCCTGCATGGCTACAGGGACGAAGGTAGGGAAGAGATAAGAATGGCCGTCCCTATGGAGGCAAAGCAAATTCTACAGAAATGGATCGCGATTTTACTCACCTCTATCCACAATGTAGTTCTTCTACAAAAAATAAATACCTTTATAGAATTCATGTTTGGACAAAAAAACCCTTATCGTAATAGATGATTTAGTTTGGTGTTTCAATGGGTTGGGAAAAGTATCCATAGAAAGGCTTAAAATTGGGCTTCTGAATTCTTGGAGGTTGAGAGTAAGGGCTGGGTCAGAAATAACTTGGCATTTTTCGCGCTCAGATTTAGGTTAGATTTGGTCGATCTGATTGAGCAAAACTGCAGTAATAGCAGTGCTATATCGAGGATTTTGTGATTGAGGATCGGCCAAAGATGGCCTTGAAGATGAGATGCGAAAATGCCAAGTTATCTCTGACCTATCCCTAAGTGTAAAGTGAAACAAAGTAACAGAGTAGATAATAGAATAATTTTATGGGAATGCAGAAAGACACTACATTTTTCGTAAACGTTCTTAACTCCTACTACAATTACCTTAGGAAAAGGGTAATCTGTAAATCCACGCCGAGTATCTTTTGGATTGAACCTACTAATGCCTGTAATTTAATATGTCCTATGTGTCCTACTACTTATGCTTCTCCGGATACAAAGAAAGGTTTTATATCCTTTGAGTTATTTAAGAAAATAATCGATGAGATTAGCGATTTTGTGCTTGAAAGTAAGTTGCTTCAAGGGGGAGAGCCTTTACTCCATCCTCAGATAGCTGAGATGGTCGAATACATGAAGTTAAAGGGTGTCCGGACAGAAATCGATTCAAATGGTACCCTTTTGACTGAAAAATTAGCACGAAACCTAATAGAAGCTGGTTTGGATTTTATTTCCTTTTCCTTTGATGGATATGATAAAGAGACATATGAGAGTATAAGAATAAAGGCAGTTTTTGACAAGACTATTGAGAATATATTAGTTTTTTTGGAGGCCAAAAAGAGGCTCAAGAGAAAAAATCCTTATGTAAGAATCAAATCTATAGTCCAAAAGGATAAGAGATTCTCTGAAGATAAAAAGAAAAAGTTTATGCAGAGATTTGGAGGCTTGCCAGTTGATGAGTTTGATATTACCGAAGCCTTTAATTGGGGTAACGAGAAGGTTGCTGCCAGTAAGGTTTATAGTTTAGGAAAGGTAAAGAAGATAGAGATAAATGAAAAGAATGAAAGATTTTATCATCCTTGTCAAAGGCTTTGGACTACCATGAGTATTTTATGGGATGGCACGGTGGTTCCATGCTGTCAAGATTTTTATGGAGAATACAAACTTGGCAATATAAATGAAAAGTCTATCCTTGAAATCTGGAATGATGAGCCAATACAGTTGTTGAGAACAAAGAATATAAAGAAAGAAGTGGTAGACCTCCCTCTTTGTTCAAAATGTTCTATATTTTTTACCCCCACAGTCTTTAGTATTCCCACCTATTTCTATGGTTTTCCTTCCCTTTTGAAAAGAATTTTGGGCTATGGACTATATCAGAAACTAAATCACAAATTGAGCGCAAAAACCAAAATATCTAAGAGCCCTTAGAATAGGAACCAACGCAGTAGATGGGTAGTTTTTGGTCAGACACTAATTAGGTTGTTATATCTATGCAATTAATAAAGATATGTATTATTACTTCCCAATATGGTCATCTCTGGAGTGGCCTTGGAACATATGCTACCAATCTTATCAATTCATTGGCTGAAAATAACCATGAAGTGACAGTGGTGTGCCCAAAGGTTATTAAGGAAAAGATACATCCCCTGGTAAGGATTATTGAAATACCTGAGATGAAGTTCAAACCTATCTTGGGAAACTGGTTTTTAACAGCCTATTATTTTAATAAAAAGATGCAGGAACTGGTCAGAGAGGAGACCTTTCATGTTATCCACTTTTCAGATGCCAGGAACTCACTGTTTTGTAAGTTACAAAATATTCCAGTAATAGGAACCATGCATGACTATTATGCCATAGAGGCCTTGTGGAATCCTCTTTCCTATAAGAAATATTACAGAGACTGGTTTAAGAGGTGGTTATTTTATAATTTTACAAAGGTAATGGAGAAGAGGGCCCTGAAAAGGTTGACCTGTATTATTGCAAATTCTTTTTATGTAGAGGAATCCCTTCAAAGGGTATATAATCTCTCAAATGTTGAGGTCATTAATTATGGTATCAGTTTTGACTATACTATAAATAATGAAGAAGATTTAAGGAGATTGGATGGCAGCCCCTCCATCCTTTTTGTGGGAGGCAATTTTCAGAGAAAGGGTTTAACAGTATTAATTAAAGCCATTAGAGAGATAAAAGACCTTTTTTCAAATATTTCGGTTTATGTGATAGGAAAGGATGCAAATGAGGAGAAGATAAAAAGGTTTTGTAAAGAGATGGATGTAGCAGATAATTTCTTTTTTTTAGGATTAAAAGATAATAAAGAAGTGAGGAGATTTTATAAAAAGGTAGATATATTTGTTATGCCGTCCCTTATAGAAGGTTTTGGACTGGTTTTTTTAGAATCTATGGCATCAGGTATTCCAGTGATAGGGGGTGATGTAGGGGGTACCAGGGAATTCATAAAGGATGGCTTCAATGGATTTCTTGTTAAACCCGGTGATCACCAGGATCTATCAAAAAAGATTCAGACCCTTGTAGAGGATAATAGATACAGGGAGAAATTTATAGAAAATGGCTATGAGACAGTTAAAAGGTTTTCAGTTAAAAGGATGGCAGAAGAGACAGTAGAGCTTTATGAGAAGGTTAATCAGCCAAGAGATTATAAGGAGTTGTAATTTTATTCTTCATGTATTCTGCTGTATTTCAATTGTGAAATCTGTTCTGAGATCAATCCGAGCATAAAGATGATTACACTGGTAGTGAATAACAAGGCTGACATATTAGTAAACCTGTGTTGTGTTAAAAAGGTATAAGAATAATGACCTAATCCTAGTAAAAAGGATAGAATACTTACCGGGATAAAGACCCGGAAGGGGGAAAAAAGGGTTGCTATCTTCATGATGGTCAGCAGGAATCTTGGTCCATCTGAACAGAGTCTGATTTTACTCTTTCCTCTTCTCGATTCTACCTTAACAGGTACATATTTAATCGTCTTTCCTGTCTTTAAAAAGGCAAGGGTACTGGTAGTAGGATAGGAGAAGCCATTGGGTAATAAATAGAGTATTCTTAAGATTTCCTTCCTTTTAACTATCCTAAAACCAGATGTCAAATCCTCTATCCTGAATCGTGCGATATAACTTGCAAATCTGTTATAGATCTTATTTGCTATATCTCTGTGCAAGTTGTTTATAGATCCTCTTTTTCTCGCCCCGATCACCATATCATATTCAGGGATATATTTCATTAATCTCCCTATATCCTCTGGATTGTGTTGTCCATCCCCATCCATCAGTACTATCCGTTCTCCTCTTGCATTTCTTATCCCTGTCTTTACAGCGGCCCCATTACCTATGTTATAAGGATGATTGACCAGTCTTACCCCCATCTTTTTTATGATATCCGCTGTATTATCGGTTGAGCCATCGTTCACAACCAGTATCTCATAATCAGGATAGAGCTCCTTTATCTTCTTTATAACATCTTCGATAGATCTCTCTTCATTATAAACAGGGATGATAATGGTTATATTCATTTTAGTTTATAGAGATAAAAACTATTATAGCTGTAGACCTTTTTTAGATGATCTTTTGCATAGTCCTGAAAGCGTTTTATCTCTTCCTCTCCCTTAAGTTCACTTCTAAAAAATTTTAGCAGCAATCTTTTATCCATTAAGATATGGGTTATGCCCATCTTCTTTTGCTTATGGTAGATATCATCTCCATAAGTCGACCCCCTTATTTGATTCATCAGCGTAACCCCACTATAACGTGTATCATATATATATTCTCTATCGCAATAGTATCCCCTGTTTCCCATAAACAGGAACATTATCTTTGAATCAGCAGGTAAATTATCATTGATGTACTTAAAGATACCATAATCCGGACGGTGTTTTAACAAATATTCATCCCTTGTCTCCTTGCCTGTAATATAAGGTATAGGGTCAGTCTTTCTGAAATATCTGTTGAGATAGAGTGTATTATAAGACAATAGCAGGACTGTAATTATTAGTACAGGATATCTGAAAGATCGTATCTCACTCAATCTTTTGATCCCGAATGTAGTCATTATAGTCATAGGGGGTATTATAGGGAGTATATATCTGATGCGCATTCCATGCGAAGAGAATGCAAAGAGAAGATAAAGGATAGAAAAGGTCATAAGAATGATCATATCCCTCCTGTATGGATGACGAAATAGGGCAAAGGGTATAAAGATGAGGAGGATTGGATTGAGGACACCATCAAAATATTGTCCTGAATTGTCCCTCCCCTGAAAAAATATCCTGAAAGGAATCAAGATAATATCAAGCCCGTTTTCCCCATACAGTAACTTTCTTCTGCCAAAAGGTCCCCCTAGGGCAGGGAGACTATAATATTTGTCATCTTTAGAGCTGTGTGAATTATGGTGGATATTAAGATAGTTATTATAAAGAGGATAGACAGGATTTCCTTTTTGAATAATATTTTTAATCCCCCAGGGAGCGTAGATTAAGAGACTAATGAATATGAAAAATATCCCATAGAGAAGCGACCTCGTACCCTTTCTTTGATATCTCTGGTTGAGGAAGGTGACCATGAATGATAAAATGAGAAAGAGAATCAGGGCATTATATTTTGTCCCCAGAGCCAGGCCACACGACACCGCAGAGGCAATCAGCCACTTTAAATCAAAATCGCTATCTATCCATTTAATTATTAAGAGGAGGGCAAAGGTAGAAAAAAATGTAAGCCCCAGATCGACCATGGCTGAGGTTGATAGTTTGATTATTATGGGGATTGAGAGGAATATGAGACTTCCCGTGAGGGCGTAAGTTGTATTTACCTTTTTTTTGATATATAGAAATATGATCAGGGCAGTCAATAATCCGAAGGACATGTGTATATATTTTGGGATTATGTCATTATTAAAGAGAAGGGGAATAGTATAGAGTAGACTCAGGTTCATTGGATAATATGAAAAGGTTGCAAAAGGGATATCATAGAGTCCCCCATTCTTTATATATAGTTTAGGTATTGCAAGATGATGAATCAGGACATCCCTTGTTGTAGGAGGCGTCAGATTCATTAATATTTCAATCCCTGTCAGGGCAGAGATTATGAAGAGCAGCAGGATCTGTAGATGTCTTGAATTAAATATTACTTTCATTTAAAGTCTCGTCTCTGAAATATAATTGCTGAGATAAGAAGAATAATAGCTATATATAATATTCCGTATGACATAGCATAAAGAATGTACCCCCAGCTTACAGGGATATTATGAACCACCTTTGCCTTTATATTGAAATTTTCAAGGTTCGGTAAAAGATAGTACATGAATTCTGTTATGTGCTTTACCGCAGCACTCTCTGATTTGGAGCCTAACATCTTTAAGTCTCCTGTGAGGTGGCCTATCACATACATTGACAGGGTAAATACACCACTCATAATAGGTGTGGAAAAGGAAGAAAATAGCAGGGCAATTGAGGTAATTAGCATCAACTCAAAGAATATAAGTAAGATCGCCTTTAAGATGTCCATGTCAGGAGAAGGTTCGTAATAAAAGAGGAGCAAGATAAAACCTGTGGACATAATAACTACCTCAACCACTAATGTTAATATCAACCCGAGGTATTTCCCAAGTAAGAATTGATATCTTTGGATAGGTTTTGCAATAATTGTGTATATTGTTTTCCTTTCGATCTCTTTAAAGACCAGACCGATTCCAACAAAGATTGCAATAAGGACGCCAAAGAGAGAGATGCTTGCCAGTCCCATATCCTTTATAATCTTAGTCTGATCCCCTATTACCAGCTTTCCTAAGAGGATAGAGCTTGCTATCATTGCAATGGCAAAGAACAAAAGGGTATAGAGTATTTTATCTCTAACTGCCTCCCGAAATGTATTTATTGCGATCGCAGCTATCTTCATAAACTCACCTGTAATTTATCTCCTTTAAGAATAAATCCTCCAATGTCTCCCTCCTTGGAATCAGAGAGATCAGTTGTCCATTCCCTTTTTCAATTATCTTTAGTACCTCATCCTTTTGAGTTTCATTATTTACAACGACAAATAGTTTTTCATCCATAAGAATACAATTTGCTGCCAACCTTTTAATAGATTCCATATAGATATCATCCATAAGAGAGGCAGAGATCTCAATAGATTTTACCCTTGTGGATAGCAGGGTATCCAGTTTTCCTATATCCTTCAGCCTCCCATTAAACAGCATACCAACCCTGTCACAGATCATCTCCACATCTGAGAGGATATGAGAAGAAAAGAAGACGGTCTTTCCCTGATCTTTCATACGGAGTATAATATCCCTTATCATTGTCCTCCCTATAGGGTCCAGTCCTGACATCGGTTCATCCAGAATCACAAGTTTGGGATCGTTTATCAATGCCTGAGCAATCCCTATCCTCTGAAGCATCCCCTTTGAAAACCTTCTCAGTTGAACATTCTTGTACTTAAGGAGATCTACCATATCTAACAGGGTGTCAATCCTGGCTATAATCTCCCTCTTATTTATGCTGAACAACCTGGCATAAAAATTAAGGAACTCCCTGGCAGTAAGATAGTCATAGAAATATGGATTCTCCGGGAGAAAGCCGATATCCCTCTTGATATTTACGTCCCTGATATCTCTTCCAAATATCCATGCCTTCCCTGATGTAGGATATATCAGACCTGTAAGTATCTTGACAGTGGTGGTCTTTCCTGCACCATTCGGTCCAATAAACCCAAATATCTCCCCCTCTTCTACAGATAGGTTCAAATCAGTAAGGGCAGCGATCTTTTTCATAATAAATCCTACCCTGAATTCCTTGGACAGATTTTTAATCTCTATGATATTCAATCTCTGTTTCTCCCGCTAATCTATATAGACCCCCAGCCTCTCCTCCACCATTGTGCTGTGAATAGAACCGTCTTTTTGATCAATATAGTATTTCCCCCCAAATGGCTCATAAGGAATCATGTTTATTATTCCACTTTTGAACAGCTCCTGCAAGGTATCCGGATATTGTCCATATCTATCCCTGAATATATTCCTTGCCTTTTCTAACAACCGGATATCCCTTTCTACTATGATCTCTTTTATCCTTTTATCGATATCCCGCTTCATATCCTCGTTTTCCGTATTTTCGTATATCTCCTTCAGAAAGGCAATAGCCACCTCAGGATCATTGGCATTGGCATAGAGTCTGGTTACAAGCATGGGGAGGTATTCGGGATGGCCTGGCAGCCTTGCTGCCTGTTCCATATATCTGGCAGCAGCGGCAAAATCTTTTTTAAAATACATGTAGTCAAAGCCCAGAAAGAATGGCAGATACCAGTATCTCTTATCTGTTTGCGGGACATTTTTCATCCCCTTTTTAAACAATGCAATACTCCTGTCGATCTCCTTTGTCTCCATTGCCAGCATCACCCCTCCGGCCTCATAGGGATATTCAAAATAAGGATTAAGGTCTGTAGACACATCAAGCATGTGTGAGAGCCATTCGTATTGTTTATTGCTCAGATAATGTTCGCCAAAGTAGATTACGGTTTTTATCCAGAGCAGATCACCCAGGATTTCATCATATGCCAGGGCAGCCCCCTTAAGAAATCTCCCTGAAGGGAGATATTTCATATCCTCTATTCTCCCCCTCCTTTCAGGGGATAGATCAATTTGTTTCTGAAGGCTGTATAATAATGGTAATATAATCCCAAACATAATCAGGATCTTTTTGTTATTTAGCATTCTGTTTTCCTGTTAATTATTATTAGCTACTCAGGTTGTTTAGACTGTAGTCTGTTAGGACTGCGCAAAGAACGAATCAAGGCTCCCAACCACTCTGAGCTCAGCTAAATACCTATAGACTATCCACCTGAGTAGTTACTTATTATTATTGATAGAGATAGAAAGATTATAATTTAGTGACCAGAACCAGTCAAGGGATAGAATTAAATAAAACAAAACCACCCGGCCATCTGGCCGGGCGGTTAGACTTGAATAACCTTAAGTAAGGGTTAAAACGCTCCTATAGCTGTGTCTTGAATCATACGGTTTGTTGTTGCAGGACCAGCACCAGGAGTGTTAGTAAGGCTGCCTACATCTGTAGCGTATACGAATTCGCCATTTGTTGCATCACCATCGAGATCAGCAAAGGCACCAATTGCCATAATAGTGTTAACACCGGTACCATCTGCTACTACAGCAACTTCATACCTGTAATAGACATCACCAGCAGGTGCAAAACCGATCGCATTAAAACCAGCACTAGGTACCCAACCCGCTTTTCTTGAAGTAGGAGCTATAGCAGGAGATTGCAAACATTGCAAATAAGCATCATATTCAGCCCTATATGACTCCTCAGAGACCTTTATGCCTCCCATATTGGTCTTTGCCTCTGCTGTCTTGGACTTCAACTGGTACCGCAGGAAGTTCGGTATGGCTATTGCTGCCAGTATACCTATGATAGCTACAACTATCATCAATTCGATTAATGTAAAACCCTTTTCTCCGGACATCGCTTTTCTCATCTTGATCAACATAATACTTCACCTCCTCTCATAGAATTAAATTTAATACCTCTGCTTATCCTCCTTTCTACATGTATCTTTATTCTTGACTTTGTTATGAAAGCAAGATATGTACCATATTGGTGTATTGATAGTTGGCAGTATCTATCTATTTGATAATTAAAGCTATTTTCTCTGTCGGTCAATATTAGTTATGGAAAATTGTCTTGCCCGGTTTTTCACAGAGGTGCCAAATATTGTCAGTTTATTTTATGTATAATAACATATAAATTATAAAATGTCATGTAAAATATGGATTATAAAGGCATTATCTCTATTGTATCTTTTTGTTTAATCCTCAATGACAATTTTTGTCAGGGGAACATCCGGTTAATTTACCACAGAGTTCACAGAGAAAGCATCGCAGTTTATATCAGTAAGACCTACATTCTTTCTCGTTCCCGGGCTCTGCTTGGGAACGTTTATGTCGCAAAAGCTCCTGCTTTGATTATAGAAGCAGAGCTTCTTGTTCAAGCGCGTTGCTAAGCAGGAGCTTAGCAACGAGAGGCTAAAAACAAAATTAATAGACGATAAGGGCATCAGCCCACACATCTCTGTATTTGCAATCCCCTTTTGCGCCGACTCGTCGGCATGAGGGTTTCCTATGAATAGTTTACTTAAAGTTTTAATAGGTGGCAAGCAAATTTTTTTCCGCTATTTACAGATCATTTTTGACAGCATAATCGCTGTTACTCTATATTTTTAAAAAAGTTGGAAATTTTTGCATTTTTAGTCTTGACTATCCCCTTTTATGCAGTTACTATAAGGACTTGAAATTTCGATTTTTCTATCTTGTTTTGTGGAAAAATTTATGTATGAGAGAACTTCAATTAAAACTACAGAGAACACAGAGATTTACTCAGTTGGCTTCTGTGGTTAAATATTAAACCACTGAAAACACTGAAGACACAGAAAATATAGTTAATTTCAGCGTTGTCCGGTTAGGTTTTTGCATAAGTTAAGAATAATTTCGATCTGTACAATCAAAATAATATTTTTTAAAGCCCAAAGGGCTGAAAGCATATAGCAGCGGGCAATCCGCCCCCTGAAGAGAGATAAAAAGGATCATATAGCCCCGAAGGGGCGAAAGAAAAAGCCGTTGATTTCTTTCACCCCTTCGGGGCTATATCTGTTATTATTTCTTCATCCGAGGGCTTCACCCTCGGCTATATACTTTCAGCCCTTCGGGCCTATAAACTATATTCGGTCTGATAATACATTTTGGCTGTACATGTAGAAAAATTATTCTTATGCAAAAACCTAACCGGACAACGCTGAGTTAATTTAAAAGTTAAAAATTATTCATATCACCCTGATTTTTAAAGACTAAAAATGGAAACTCCTTCCTATACCATGAACTTTAAAGAACCGCCCTCAACAGGCAGATAATAGAGATTTTGAGTTTAAATATCTAAAATTAGCCTATGTTTTGACCTTGCCATTTTTGAATAGCGGATGGGTATGGTAGAATTAAGTAAAAAGTAGGAGGTGATAATGGTGAAAATGAAAATGGAAAAGATAGAGATATATCTGCCTCAAGATATAATCTTTGCTATGAAGGGATTAGATAAACCAGAGGAAGTGAAAAAAAAGTTGAAAATAGCACTGGCTATCCTCTTATTTCAGGAAAGGTCTATATCACTTGGAAAGGCAACAGAGTTGGCAGACATGAGCAGAGTTAGATTTATGGAAGCTGTGAAAGAACATGGCATACCTGTCTATGAATATGGCGAAAAGGATTTTGAAAGTGACCAGCAAGCGATAGCTAAATACCGTAAAGCAATTGAAAGATGAAGGCATTTAGGGTTATAGCAGATAGCAGTTCTCTTATTGGACTGGCACAAGCAGAACAGTTCAAATTATTAAGAGAGTTGTTTTTAAAGGTATACATTCCACATGCTGTATATAATGAGGTTGTGGTTAAAGGAGAAGGTGAGGCAGGTTCTGAGGAGACGGAATCTGCTATAAAAGATGGTTGGATATTAAAGAAGGCTGTTGATGATGAAGTAGCTGTTAGTGCTTTGACAACAGTATTAGGTAAAGGGGAATCAGAAGTTATAATCCTTTGTAAAGAACTAGGGTTTGATTATGCTTTGATAGATGAAAGGACAGCAAGAGTTATGGCAGAACTAATGGGTGTAAATACAATGGGAGTCTTAGGGCTTATAGATTTAGCAATTGAAAGGGGATTCTACATTGATAAAAAGAAAGTTGTTGACCAGCTAATAGATTTGGGGTTCAGAATAAGCAATAAACTTTATAAGAAGATGTTTTCTGATTCGGAATGATTTTTTTTTGATAAATTATAGTTTTAAGGACGGCAATTTTTAGGGGTTTTAGACAGGCTCTGCTAATAAAATTTACAGGATTCATGATTGATTCTCCTGCAGAAACCTAAAAAACATGGTAGCCGCAACCTTTAGGTTGCGTAAGTGGCTGATTTATAGCAAGCTTTGCAAGCTTTTTCGCAGGCTAAAGCCTGCGGCTACCAATTTAGGGGTTTCTACAGGGGAGTCATCCTTGGTTATTCCTAAGTATAGAGCTTGCAATTCAAGCATCTCTTCAAAAAGATGATCCATTGCATCTAACCTTTCTACTGGAGAGATTTTTAAGAAACTTTCTTTATCTCTCTTTTTAATATCTTTATAAGTTACCATTAGATTTCTCTTCACCCTCTCGCACGGACAAACAAGTTTGTCCATGCCACCCACCCTGGAGACTCTATTTCATCTATTCCCTGAGAATCTCCCCTTTATTTAAAGGGGGGGAAGGGGAGATTAGCTTTTCATCTCCTTTTGCGCCGACTCGTCGGCATGAGGGTTTCCTATGAATAGTTTACTTAAAGTTTTAATAGGTGGCAAGCAAATTTTTTTTCTAACTTGGAGCCCAAAATCCGATGTGGGTTGGAGACTTTTGTTGACCATAGACGACATTATTATTGTTGATTATAATCAGCATTTTATTGACAAATGCCCATTATACAGGGTAATATTTTAAATAGTTGATATTTGTTTTTTAAAGAAAAGGAGGGCAAGGGTATGGGGCTGTCTAAGGAGTTATTGGATATTCTTGCATGTCCTAAGTGCAAGGGAGATGTATATCTGAACAAGGAAGGGGATGGGATTATTTGTGATGCATGCAGATTTATGTATGAGATCAAGGATGATATCCCTATAATGCTCATTGATGAGGCAAAAAAGATAGAGTAAGTATGAATTTTAGAGGGCTCAAGAATCTAATGTGGGAGGGAGTCCTTTTAATACACAGGTTAAGAAAAGGTATTTCCCGAAAAAGGGATCTTTTAGATGGAACAGAGGATATAGACCTGAGAAAGATAAAAAAGATCCTTATCATCAGACACGACAGGATAGGGGATACCATCTTAGCCACCCCGGTGATAACAAGCCTAAAGAAATCCCTTCCTGATGCAGAGTTATTTATAGTAGTAGGTCCGGGTGGATATAAGGTGGTCAAGGAAAACCCATATATAAAAAGGACGTTTATATATGACAAAAAGGGATTTATCAGTTCTCCCGGAAAGCTCTTCAGTTTTATCACAGGATTAAGGCGAGAGAAAATCGATTTATCTCTCACCCTGTCTCATTCCTTTACAGTAACAGGTTCTCTGATCTCATTATTAAGCAGGGCAAGGTATCGGGTTGGATACAGGGACAGATACAGCGCCATCTTTTATGATGTAGAGATCCCTAAGGATGGTATATTGCGGCATGAGATAGAGAATAATTTATTTCTCATAGAGTCTTTAGGGATCAGGGATGTTATAAAGAAACCTGATATCTTTGTATCCGCCTCTGAGGAATCGAGGATTAAGGGGTTTCTCACGAAAAACAGGAGGTCCCCTGAGCTTCCTCTGATATCCATCAATCCTGGTTCAAGGGTGAGGGCGCTGGGATGGGCTCTCTCTAATTATGTAGAGATATGTAATAGATTAACTGACAAGAGGGTAGGGGAGGTTATATTGATATTTGGCCCAGGAGAGGATGATCTGCATGACCATATGATGAGGTTGGTGAAACAGAGACCTATTGTGGCGTCACAATTCTCGATCAGGGAATTGACAGTGGTGACAGATCGATCTGATCTGCTTATATGTAATCATACCGGAATAATGCATATTGCCTCCGCGGTTAAGACGCCGGTTATAGCCATATTCAAACATGGACAGCCTGAGAGGTGGGGACCGTTCGATGTGCCGAACAGGATACTGGAGGAAAGAGATGACAGGCCATTGAGTAGTGAGAGGGTTTATAATGAGATAGTTTCATTCTTGTGCGGGAGGGTTAGAGGGGGGATTAAGAGGTGAGTGGTAAGCTCGTCAATATTGCTAAAAATCTTAGAAAGAGGTCTACTGATGCGGAGAATTTATTATGGAGACATTTACGAGTAAAGCAATTAGAAGGGCTTAAATTTAGGAGACAACAGCCAATTGGTAATTATATAGTGGATTTTGTTTGTTTTGAAAAACGTGTAGTGATAGAGGTAGACGGTGGACAACATACAATAGAAAAAGAGAGAGACAATGAAAGAGATAGGTGGCTTAAAGGACAAGGTTTTATTGTTTTGAGGTTTTGGAATAATGATGTCTTGAAAAATATAAATGGTGTATTAGAGGTGATAGGGGTAAATTGTTTAAATCACCCTCCCCTTAATCCCCTCCCATCAAGGGAGGGGAGAAGAAGAGGAAAGAAGTCCCATCAAGGGAGTAAAGAGAAAAGAGAGTATTCCCATCAAGGGAGTAAAGAGAAGAGAGAGTATTCCCATCAAGGGAGTAAAGAGAAGAGAGAGTGTTTCCATCAAGGGAGTAAAGAGAAGAGAGAGTGTTTCCATCAAGGGAGTAAAGAGAAGAGAGAGTGTTTCCATCAAGGGAGTAAAGAGAAGAAATAGTGTTTCCATCAAGGGAGTAAAGAGAAGAAATAGTGTTTCCATCAAGAGAGAGGAGAAGATGAGGTGTTTTTACCAGGGGAGGGGGAAAGAAGATGATGGGATGTTATCTCCCCTCCCATCAAGAGATGAGAAAGTCTCCTTTTTCCATGAAAGTCAGTCCCCTCCCCCCTTGTGGGGGAGGGTTAGGGTGGGGGGGTAAGAGGAAGAACCAATCCTAAATCAACAATCGAAAATTGCTATGAACAAGTTATCTGTAACGATTATTACGTACAATGAGGAGAAGAACATAAGGGAGTGTCTTGATAGTGTAAGATGGGCGGATGAGATAGTTGTATTGGATTCCTGCAGCACGGACAATACAGAGAGGATATGCAGGGAGTATACAGACAAGCTATTTCAGAATGAATGGTTAGGATATGGAAGGCAGAAGAATTTGTGTGCGGAAAGGGCAGAGAATGACTGGATATTTAATCTGGATGCTGATGAGGTTGTTACACCTGAGCTGAAGGCCGGGCTTATGGAGCTTTTATCATCCACCCCTCCTCTCAGTGCCTATCTTGTACCTAGAAAGAATTATTTTGGGGAAAGGTGGATCAGATATTGTGGATGGTATCCTGATTACATTGTAAGACTTTATAACAAGAAGAGAGCAAGTTTTCTTCCTTCAGATGTACACGAATCTGTGCAGGTGGATGGCCGTCCCGGTATGCTTAGAGGTCCTATAAAGCACTATACTTATAATAACCTGAGTGACTATATCTCACGCCAGAACAGATACTCATCATTGGCAGCACAGGGTATGGCGGGGGAGGGAAGAGTGGTCCGCTGGTATGATTTATCTCTTAGGCCGATCTTTGCATTTATTAAGGTATATGTTCTAAGGATGGGATTTCGTGAAGGGGGGCTCGGGTTTATATTATCTGTCGGCCATTCATTTTACACTTTTTTAAAGTATGTAAAATTGTGGGAGATAAAGAGGGCGGGAAATAGATGAAATGAGTCTTTATGTGTTGGGTGGCATGGACAAACTTGTTTGTCCGTGGGGGGGATTTTAGAGGAAATGAAACTTTATCTTAGGCTGCTGAAATATATCAGACCGCATAAAGGAAAGCTTATCCTGACATTCATATTTTCTGTAATAGTAGGTTCCCTTGCTACCTCTCCTGTCCCGTTAATACAGAAGACCTTTGATAATGTCTTTATAGAGAAGGACAAAACCATGCTCACCATCATCCCTCTGGTTGTCATCTTACTTTATCTTGTGAAAGGGAGCCTGAACTATATCCAGAATTTATTAATACAGGACATACTATGGAGTCTGATTGTATGGATCAGAAAGGAGCTCTATTCCCATATGCATTACCTGCCAATGACATTTATTGAGGATGATTCTACAGGGGAATTGATGTCAAGGATCACCTATGATGTCGCAATCATGCAGAGCTCTATCTCGAATCTGGCCCGTGAGTTTGTTCAGAATTCCATCATGTTATTAGGGCTGCTTATATGGATATTTTATTACAAGTGGGATTGGGCGCTCATATCATTGATTGCATTTCCTATAGCAGCCTTTCCTGTCTCCAACATCTCAAAGAAACTCAGAAGACTTGGTCACCATGGCCAGGAGAAGATGGGTGAGATCAGTAATATTATCCAGGAGTCGTTTTCCGGGATAAAGATTGTCAGGGCCTTTGGAATGGAGGAGAATGAGATCAAGAGGTTTTCTGATAAGAATGACGATTTCTTCAGGGTGCAGATGAAGAGTGTCAAGTATAATGAGATAACTTCCCCGCTTATGGAGTTTCTTGCCATTATAGGGGTATCACTTATACTCTGGTATGGGGGGAATCAGGTTCTGAATGGTGTAATATCCTCCGGAACGTTCTTCGCATTTATTACTGCTCTCCTCTTGATGTATAATCCTGCAAGGCTATTAGTGAAGACCTATACAAAGATCCAGACCTCCCTTGCCGCAGCAGAGAGGGTCTTCTCAATCCTTGATATAGAGGCCGGGGCCGGGACAGGAAAGGACAGAGTATCCAATATACTTCCTCCCTTTTCTGATAGGATCGAATATAAAGATGTCTCTTTTAGATACCCCTCAAGAGATGAGATGGTCCTTAAGGGAATCAATCTCACGGTTAAAAAGGGAGAGGTACTGGCTATAGTCGGGGCAAGCGGTGAAGGAAAGACAACAATGGTGGATCTCCTTATGAGATTTTATGACCCCTCTGAAGGGAGGATTCTTATAGATGGTATAGATATCCGTGATGTCTCCCTAAAAACATTGAGGGGGCAGATAGCGCTGGTCACCCAGGATATATTTCTATTCAATGATACAATAAGGAATAATATCAGATACGGAAATTCTGATGCATCAGATGATGATATTATCAAGGCGGCTGAATCTGCCTATGTGAGTAGCTTTGTGGCAGAGATGGAGGATGGTTTTGATAGTATCATAGGGGAAAGGGGGGTAAAACTCTCCGGGGGGCAGAGACAGAGGATCGCCATTGCAAGGGCTATATTGAAAGATGCGCCGGTCCTGATCCTGGATGAGGCTACATCTGCCCTCGATTCAGAGTCTGAGAGACTGGTCCAGAATGCACTCCTAAACCTGATGGCAAATCGTACTACATTTGTTATTGCCCACCGCCTTTCTACTATTAAACACGCAGATAAGATTGTGGTCCTCAACAAAGGTGAGATAGTAGAATATGGGGAGCATGATTATCTAATAAATAATAACGGGCTATACAAAAGATATTATGATATGCAGTTCATGGAGTAAAAATATCAAATATCAAAACATACATTTTAAAAGTAAATTGAAAAAACTGTAAACTGATAACTGTGAATGGTTACAAAACTTCTTAATTATGGCTAAACAGTTTCAAAATATTCTAGTATGGTGTCCCAACTGGATCGGGGATGTAATTATGGGTATCCCTGCTATGACTGCCTTAAGGAAGAGGTATCCCGGGGCACATATAACAGCGGTCGTAAAAGTACCCGGAAATGAGATACTGAAGGGAAATCCTGTGGTGAATGAGGTCATCCCGTATCAGGACAGAAGAGACAGGTATAACCGTCTGATAGATAGCATAAGGATTATACGATACCTCAGAAAAAAGGATATAGATGTGGCTGTGGTATTTCCAAATTCCTTCAGGTCTGCATTGATGGTATTAATGATAGGGGCAAGATACCGTATTGGACATGTTACAGATGGGAGAGGGGTATTTCTGACTACAGGTATAAAGGTGACCGATTATGAAAGGAACAAACACAGGGTTGAGTATTTCCTTGATATTGTCCGTGCTATTGGATGCAAGACACCCCATAAGAGGCCTTTCCTCCGGCTCCATCCTGAGAAAAGGAGATTTGCTCTTAATTATCTCCATGAAAGTGGAGTAAGTGATAGAGATTTACTTATAGGGATACACCCCGGTGCATCTAAACCTCCAAGGGCGTGGTCATCCGAAAGATTCGGGAGGTTATGCCAAAGGTTATACAGAGAGTTTAATGCAAAGATCATCCTTTTTGGAGGGTCTGATGATAAAGGGACAGTATCCGGGATAGAGGCCAATACAAAAGAGAGACTAATAACAGCAGTTGGAGATACAGACCTCATGCAGATGGCGGCATTGATCGAGAGATGCCATATATTTGTTGGTAATGATAGCGGTATAATGCACATCGCAGCAATGGTAAAGACCCCTGTAGTTGCTATATTCGGTCCGGGGATCCCTGAGAAAACATGTCCGTTCTGTAGCAGAGAAAAGATAGAGATAGTCTCAAAAGACTATCCATGCTCTCCATGCAGACAAAGATTTTTTAAGGAATGCAAACCCTCCATAAACAACAAACCACCATGTATAGAGGATATCGAGGTAGCAGATGTAATGAGAGGAATAGAGAGGTTGATTGAGAGAGGAGTTGTGAGGTATTGATATGATCTCTGAAGAAGAAAAAGAACAATTTATAAGAGAAAAGGCAAGTGAACATGTTCCTATTGCCAATGAGAAGATTTTATGGTCTTTACACGGTGTTAAGAAACTAAGGATTGAGAGACTGAGAAAAACGGAGGTTGAAATTTTTCTAAAAAAATGTATAATAATTGAAAATTACCATGAGAAAGGCAGATCACTTCCGGACTGTCTGGTTCTTGGTTTTATTGGTGCTGATCCTGTACATTCGGTTATAGCGATTGACAAAGATTTTGATAGGATATTAATAGTGACGGTCTACAGACCGTCTACTGAGAGGTGGGAAGATGGCTGGAAAAAAAGGAAAAGACAAGGTTAAGAGGTGTCCTTTATGTGGTGGAGAGATGCGTGAGGGAATCACTACAATACCGTTTCTTATTGGTGAGAAAGTTACTGTTATTAAAGATGTGCCTGCTGAAATTTGTTCAGACTGTGGTGAGGCATATATGAAAAGCAGTGTAGTGGACAAGGTTGAATCTCTTCTTGATAGATTAGAGGAACTACATTCTGAAATGTCGGTTGTCCACTACGAAGCTGCATAAAATTGAGAAAAATTGATATAGATTTTTACCGCAGAGACGCAGATACACAGGAGTAATATTTTTTACTCAGCGTCTCAGCGCCTCTGCGGAGGCACATTTCCAATTATCCCAATATGTTTTGACTATGCCATCCTATAGCATCATCCTGAAGGTAGCTGTAAGTTCATGTTGCTTGTCAGGATGTCCATTTGGATTATCTGTAGTCGGTTGAATATCCAATCGTCCTGTGAGGCCAATACGCATATTTTCACGTGGAATGTACCATATAGAAGGTGTAATCTTATTGAACTCCAGACTAGACTTAGATATGTCATCTGATCCAACAATATCGTATTGCAGTGCCCCATAGAGAGAGGGCATAAAATTATATCCTATCTGAGCCACCCCGGCCCGGAAGACATTTTTCTGCGGGTTGGCAGCAGTCAGGTTCCAGTTGTCATCCTCTCCGTAAAAGCCTGCAACTATCACGTCAAGATCCTTCCATCGCAGATTGCCTGCTATAGAGGTTCTCCAGAAGTCATTCTTAGCCGTAGCAGCCGTATTAGTATCCACACCACTCATTCCCCATAATGAGAAAGAGCTTCCTGCTATGGCGCCGGAGGTCATCTCCAGTTTGATAGTGCCAAAGCCATTCTTATATTTGTTAGGGTCGCTGGCTTCCTTCCCATTGGAGATACCCACAGAATAGGTAAGCGGACCCTTGTATCCATAGAGCTCTATAGCAGGGACAGCACTTGCAAGAGGCACAGTATCGGCTGCGGTTGCAATTCCATTTGAACTCTTAACATATGAGATAGCCTGGATCTTTATGTTCGGGATCATGCGCAGACGTCCAGCTATAGCATGCCAATCCATTGGAGAGAGTCTCCCTATCCTGACATTGGCAAGAGACTGACCAAAGAGATTGTGAAATCCGAGGTTAAACCAACTGGTATGTGTTCCTTCTTTTTCCAGCTCGGTCTCAATAAAGATAGAGACATCTTTGAAGATGCTCCCTGCCGTGAACAGTTGTACCCAGTTCGCATTGCCGATATTGACCTCACTCTTTTTACCTGCTGCGTCTTTTATCTCTAAAGGTGTAAGATTGAGCCTGATACCAAAGAAGTTTTGCAGCTTATCCAGGAACAGGTGTTCTCCTATTGCCTGTTTATTTTCATCCCCATCCTGTGTCCCCGGCATCTGATAACCATTACGCTTGAATTGTTCACCAAAATAGTTGAGTCTCGGAAAGGCTGTATGACATGAGGTACATCCCATATCATACTTCCGGGCCCACTGCGAAGTCGCCAATACCTGGCTGCTCAGGATGAAGATTAGTGCAAAGACCAATCCTCCAATACCTGCTATCCTGCGATAATTTAAGATCATAATACTACCCCCTTCTTTTTTTGTAATTTCACCACGGATATTCACAGAATCACACTGATTCTCTCATTTTCTGTGATGAACAGTTCCTTTTTTTAACAAATTATTTTTTTTCACGAGAATACCTACCGCTCAGTTACTCTATATATAGCACCACCTCCTCAGCTATCAACTCTTTTGAGATTTTCATGGTAGGAGATTTAATAACATAATAATAAAATTAGTAACTACTTTAGTAACTACTCAGGTTGTTTAGACTGTAGTCTGTTCACAGCCGGCAAAATTGTTTTCATGCAAGTATTCTAAACGCTTCGACAGGCCGAATTGATAATGCGATTCCCTTATTTGTATGATCCCGCATATTTTTTCCTCACTATTCAGCTAAATACCTACAGACTATCCACCTGAGTAGAAAATTAAAGCAAAATAAATAAGCTGTAATAATACCTCAATTTGAAATTGCAAGGTAATACAATCAATCCTGGATGTCAAGTTTTTTTTTAGTAATTTTATCGCAGAGCACGCTGAGATGAATAAAAATATAAACGTAACTATTCAGGTCTCCCCCTTTGGAAAAGGGGGATTAAGGGGGATTTTAGTTCAGACACTATCTATCTGGTCACTATAGTTCTGAATCTTGTCCTGATAATCATAGAACATATACTAATTATACATATAAGTATAATCAATATAAACGATGCTCCCCATGCATTAGCAAGTGTATCCGGATTGCTTGCCTCCTGAGCGAGATACAGGATATGCGTTGGTAAGGTAGTGACAGGTTCGGAGAAAGAATGCGGGAGTAATATCCCTGAAAAACATGTAGCAGTGAACATTATTGGCGCTGTTTCACCTGCGGCACGTGCCAATCCCAATAAAAGTCCTGTTATTATCCCTGATATGCTCTGTGGAATTAAAACCGATCTTATAACCTGCCATTTGGATAATCCGAGTGCGCATGCAGATTCTTTGTAAATTATCGGGAGGCTGTCAAAAGACTCTTTTATGCTCACAATGATTGTGGGAAGGATCATTGTCCCTAAGATAAGAGAGCCGCTCACCCATGAGATTCCTAATCCCAGGTGATAGACAAAAAATACCAATCCAAAGAGTCCAAAGATAATGGATGGGACCCCATTCAATGCATATATCATTAGATTGCTTATTCTCTTAAGATTTGGATTTATATATTCATATTGATAAACAGCCGTGCCAAGGGCTATAGGCAAAGACACAACCCCTGCCCCTGAAATAATAATTATAGAACCTAAAAGTTGGTATAGGATTCCCCCTTCTGCGCCGAAATTTTTCGATTGCGTTGTCAGAAACTCTATGTTTATTGCCGGCAATCCCTTTATAAATATGAATATAAATATCGTAGCTAAAGTCAGGATACCTGTAAGTGCTATGAATGCCAATAATAGTATAAATAGTTTATCCTTAATTATTCTTAGCATCTTTGTTGCTTTCCCCTATCAATATTATATCTGCGGCAAATGTTATTCCAATAACCATAATAAACAATATTAATCCAAGCCCTATTAGTGCACTCCACTGCAGGGATCCGTAAGATGCCTCAGCTACCTCCCTTCCGAGTTTCGATGTCATTGTCTGTGAGGGTAGAAGTATCTGAGAAACTAAAGAAAAGGGTAATCTGTCAATCCCCCCTATTACCAGCATTACTGCCATTGTTTCTCCGAAGGCCCGACCTATTCCTAATAGTACGGCACCGATAATACCGGGGAAGGCCTGAGGCAGAACACAATGTTCTATCATCTCCATACGGGTAAGTCCCAGTCCCAGGGCTGCATCCCTGTATTCTGTCGGGACCGCCTTCAGGGCATCTTCAGAGATAGTCATTATTGTTGGAAGTACCATTATGCCCAATAGAATACCCGCTGTCAGAACCGTCCGTCCTGTTAACAATGAGAATGTATCATGGATAAATGGTACAAGAATAGCTATCCCTATCAGGCCATAAACGATTGATGGGATACCGGCAAGGAGTTCCATAAGCGATTTTGCGATTATCCTTAATCTTGCAGGGAGTATTTCAGATGTAAATATTGCGCTTCCTATTCCTATGGGGACGGCAATTAGCATTGCTATAGTGGTGACAAGTGTTGATCCGATTATCATCGGCAGTGCGCCATAAACATTTTCTCCTGTATTCCATACAGTACCTCTTATAAAATTAATCCCTGATGTCATAAATATTTTCAGACTATCCTTGGCAAGGAAAAGGAAGATCATCAGAACCATAGTCATTGAGATGAGGGCTGTTAATGTTACTAATATACGGGGGAAGCTGATATTACTTAATCGGGACATAACTACACCAAATTAAAAAGTAACTACTCAGGTTGTTTAGACTGTAGTCTGTTAGGACTGAGCAAAGAACGAATCAAGGCTCCCAACACCTTTTCAGACTCTGCAAGTTATTAACTCACAGCCGGCAAAATTGTTTTCATGCAAGTATCCTAAACGCTTTGATAATGCAATTCCCTTATTTGTATGATCTCGCATATTTCTTCCTCACTATTCAGCTAAATACCTATAGACTATCCACCTGAGTAGTTACTTTTAATCGTTATTTATAAGGTGTTAGTAAGTTACCTCTAATATTACCTGAGCCTTTTTTTCATATTTTGGTTCTGATTTGTCATCAAAGCCATCATAAACGACAAGAATCTTACTCTTCCTGCTCAGGTCATAACTGACACCGGCTATAGTCCTTAATTTTTTATCATTACCTGCGCTGAGATCAGGATTCCATATGTCGTATCTGGCCATCAGTGCCAGCTTATTCTTCATTATTCCCGGTATCCTCAGATTTCCAAATACTGAAAATCCTTCCTTGTGCCTTTCGTCAGAAACATCAACGTTATTTTGTTTGTAAGTACCCTTTTGGTTTCCTTTGTTCTTTGCATATTCACAGGTCAGGACAACTAATCTGTTTTGAAAACTCAGAAATGCTGTATTTACGTAGTAATCAGGATCCGGTGTCCCATCTATGTTGCCTTTGCCTGTTATGCCAAAGTATGTGAACTGAAGACCCGGGATCATGTCAGGAAGGGGACGAATAGTAAGCCTGGCCTCGAACACCTTATTGCGGTTTTCTTCTGCTGCATGATATCCCCCGCCATTATAAACCCCTATATGGTAACTTCCAAACCTCCCGTTATATGGGGTATGGTAACCGACTTTTCCTTGCTGTTCATGACTCAATTTTCCTCCCAGATTTCCGATCAGGCTTATACCGAAGTCTGCGGAGTTAAACATATGATTTCGTTCCTGGAACATAGTCCCCTGCAGCCTGTAAAGATTGATATGCTCCTCAAAGTCAAGCCACGGTATATGTCCCAAACCCACTCTTAGGATGTTATTGGTAAAGAAGACCATATCCGGCGGGAGCAAATCTGCATAGTAATATTTCATCCTGAGTTTCATATCACCCGTCTTATCCTGTGTAATATCCGAGGTAATCCTTGCCTTGAACCATGGGGTAATGGTTTTTTTCACAGTCAGGTAGCCCCGTGTAATTGTAAACCTGTTATGATCACCATTTGTGTCGGTCCCGACAGAATAGTCCAGATAACCCTTTGCCCCTATGGTTATTCCTCTGAGTCCTTTTGGTAGTTTGATCTCTCCCTTTGATTCAATCTCTTCTGCTTCATAGGGAGTGATGATCCCTTTATCTATCAATTTTTTCAATAGCGGATCGTTCGTCCCTGCAGGATAGGCCGGCATTGCTAACAGTCCAAAGACTACAGTTAAAAACATACAGCAAATACTTGAATAATTCATCCTTGACGCCAGTTTTTGAATTGCTCTTTTCATACTTTAATAATTCTCCTTTTTTATTTAGTGTTTAAACGAAAACTACACATCTAATGCGTTACATGAGAATTTTGTAATCCTCATCTGTTTGAATACACTTCTGTTACAAGATTTATTTAATCGGTACATAATCACACTCTGCAGCACTTTTTTGTCCCTCCGGACCGAGCATAAAATCAATGAACTCCTTTACCTGACCCGCTGGCTTCCCGTTTGTGACAAAGTTCAGATCACGGGCTATGGGATATATCCCCTTTTTTACATTTTCAATCGTAGGCTCGATTGTCCTGCCATCCATCTTTATCCCGGCACCTTTTACATCGTCATTGATCCATGGAATTGAAAGCATACCAATAGCGCAGTCACTCTGTGCTATTGCTGTCTGTTCTTCATTGTTTGATCCTAAAACGATCGAAGCCCCTTTGGCTGCTGCCATCGGGTCACCAAATACTGCCTTCATAAATACATGTCTGGTGCCGCGCTGACTCTCTTTATCTACAACGAGGATAGTCTTGTCAGGTCCGCCAAAGGTCTTCCATGTAGTAACCTCACCGCTGTAAATAGATCTTATATCATTGAAAGAAAGTCTCTTTACCCCGGCATTGTATATCTCTGATGAGATCACGCATGCCACCCCATCTCTAGCTATAGGGATAACATTAAAATCTACATCAGAGAATTTCTTCCTTTCTTCTTTAGATATATCGCGTGACATCATTCCGATATCTGCCATTTTTGTCGCAGCAAATCTTGCGCCAGCCCCTGAACCCCCGGCTGAAATCAATATGTTTACCTCCGGATGTCTCTTTTTAAACTTCTCAGCGCCCTTGGTTGCCACAGGTAACACAGTTGTTGAACCGACTATTTTTATTGTTTTCCTCTCTGTTCCACCTTTGCTGCAAGCAGATATCAAAAACAAACCTATTAATAAACTATAAATAACTTTTTTCATAATAGTTAATCACTCCCTTCCACCTTTTCCCTGAAAAATTCCTCCACGGACAAACAAGTTTGTCCATGCCACCCACCCATAGAGATTCATTTCAGCTATTCCCCAAACCGCAGCACCGCAGCACTGAATTTTCATTCACCTCCCACCTATATCCAATAATTATTGGGATCACAACATATATATTTTTGTGTTGCCTCTTCTTTCGGATTATTGAAGAACTCTTCCTTTATACCATGTTCGATGATCTTCCCGTCACTTATAAATACTACATGGTCTGATATCTTACGTGCCTGATTCAGGTTGTGTGTTATTATAATTACTGTATATTTTTCCTTTAATTTGAAAATTAGCTCTTCAATTGCAAGGGAAGATCTTGGATCAAGAGAAGATGTAGGCTCGTCCATCAGAATAACCGTGGGTTCTACTGCTAAAGCGCGGGCTATGCATAATCTCTGTTGCTGTCCGAGCGATAGTCCGAGTGCTGACTGGGGCAACCTGTCTTTCACCTCATCCCAGAGATTTGCATCCCTTAATTTTTCTTCTACTATCATCTTCAGTCTCTTTTTCTTTTTTCTCTTGGTAATCTTAAGACCAAAGATTACATTTTCATATATCGATCTCGGGAATACACAGGGTTTCTGAAATATCATCCCTATGTGCTGTCTCAATTGATGTAGTATTATCATGGGCGAATATATATCTTTACCCTCAAATAATATACTTCCTTTAATCTTAAAACCTGTTGTGGTATCATTAAGACGATTAATACTTCTCAACAGGGTTGTCTTTCCGCTGCCGGATGGACCTATCATCCCTGTAACCATCTTTTCTTTAAATGAAAGATATATATCCTTTAAAATATGGGATGAATTAAGCCATATGTTTAAATCGGTTATATTTATAATCTGTTTTAAGTCTAAGTTTTTTTCTGACATCTTATTTTACCGGAATATCATCTTTTTACAGATGACATAATTATATATTTTTAGGACTTAATTTGTCAAGTCACCTGCCACCCGAAAGATATTCAAGATATTCTTGACATGGTTACATATATATATTATAAAGGTAACTACTCAGGTGGATAGTCTATAGGTATTTAGCTGAATAGTGAGGAAGAAATATGCGCGCTCCTGACAGACTGCAGTCTAAACAACCTGAGTAGTTACTTATAAAGTACAAAAAGAGAGGGGGTGAGTTGATGGCTTTAATAATTAATGAGGAATGTGTAAACTGCGGTGTGTGTGAGCCTGAGTGTCCGAACGAGGCTATCAGTTCAGGAGACGATATCTATATAATAGACCCGGCTCTCTGCACTGAATGCGTAGGGGCATATGACGAACCGCAGTGTGCCAGTGTCTGTCCGGTTGATTGTTGTGTTAAGGATGAAGACAGGATTGAATCCCGCGAACAATTAATGGAAAAATATAATAAACTACATAAATAATAAGGTTCTATCTTAATATCCAGATGCTTAGGGTCATGACTGCCATGCCTGCTATTGCACCCAGGATTGGCAGATGGTCTATTCCGAATGATCTGGAGACGGGAAGAAGTTCGTCGAGGGATATAAAGACCATTATTCCTGCGACTATTGCAAGCATCCAGCCCAAAAGGCTTTGAGTTAGTATTGGGACCAGAAAGGCCGCAGCAATGATTGCCCCGATAGGTTCTGCGATCCCTGATAGAAATGACCATAAAAAGGCCTTTTGCCGGCTGCCGGTAGCAGCATAGACAGGTATAGAGATAGCAAGTCCCTCCGGAATATTGTGAATTGCAATCGCAAATGCAATAGCTGTTCCCAGATTCAGGTCTTCCATGGCCCCCGCAAATGTGACCATGCCTTCGGGAAAGTTGTGTATCCCTATCCCCAGGGCAAGAAAGAGTCCTGTCTTGATAAGCCTTTGCTGGTCTTTGGTCCCTGATCGATCATGCTGCCCTATATAATCATGGGGCACTGATACATCTATTAAAAACATACCTAATATTCCGGCAAAAAATCCTATATGGGCAGACAAAAAACCGATTGCTTTTATGCCTTCTTGCAAAAGCTCGGCAAAGGAGACCATGAGCATTATACCGGCAGAAAACCCCAGGGTGGCACTCATGAATCGTGGCCCCGGTTTTCGTAAGAACAGTCCGAGGATACTGCCAATGGTAGTAGAAAGACCCGCGGCTGTTGTGAGAATAAGGGCTGTTATGACATTTTTTTCCATTATTGATATTACCCCCATGTTTAGAACTACTAAAGATTTAATATCATAAGGATTCATGCTAAAGTCAACAGTATGCTATCTTTTCAGTCATTTTTTATATATAATCAAGATATAATAAAATATAGTATAATATAATTAAATGATCAAAGGAGATAGTTAATGGAAGTAATTATCGGCATTCTG
>QIDP01000076.1 GCA_003229375.1 Nitrospirota bacterium | reverse complement strand
GCGGGTAGCCGCAGGCTTCAGCCTGCGAGGAGAAAAGGTGGCCTGCAAGAAGAACATGGGTATAAGAGAAAAGAGACACAGATTACCCAAAAAAATTTATAAAGGAGAGCTGTCTGTAATTCTGATCTGATATATGGAAGGCAATAGTAAGTTATAAACAGAAGACAGGATTTTGGATGTCTATGAATAAAACATAAATTAGGTGGCAGAAAGACTTTTATGACCATGTAATAAGAAGACATGAGGATATAGAAGTTCAAGTAAGATATATACTTGATAACCCGGTAAGGAAAAGTTTAGTGTCATCGTGGCAAGATTATACATTTTAAAGGTTCTATTGGATGCAAATTGGAGGATGTGTTTTAAATAGGATTGTTTAAATCGCAGGCTAAAGCCTGCGGCTACCCACACAAATGTCGGAAGAACCAAAATTTCATGTCTATTTCCTCCTTGAACTTAAACTTGCAGGCTACGGTTTTGCAGCAAATAAAACTTGAATTTCTGCTTAAACTTTTATATCCTGTTCATAGGTTTAGTTATCATAAAGTATGTATCACCTCCTTCTTTTTGGACTTTATAACAGTATACCTTTCGATATGCTGTGAAGGAGGACTTAATTTAGATCAAGTCGTTTCACCTGACCCAAAACAGCGCTCTTTTTTTCGATGGGTTTATTTGCTAAAATATTCTAAAGTTTCTCAGATGTTTATCTCCTTTTGTTTTGAGCAGGTGAATTTTTTCTTAGGTTGCAAAGGAAGGGGGCACCGGCCACCTTACACGGCTAATGCGGATAAACAATAAACATCTAAGTAAGAACAAATGGAGGAGATATTTTAAATTGACTATGTTCGAATACATTTTTTTGGTAAGCTCTATAATCGTAGTTTTATTGGGCATACTATTTGTAATTCACACATTACTAATTTTCCATCGACAAAGAAAAGGAACATTGCCGTCAGGCCCGCAAGTAGATCTCAAAATATTTGGTACCGAAATTCATGGTGGACGTTCGTTTGCTATATTTGTGATTGGAGTTTTATTAATAATATTTCCACTGAAATATTCGGTTGATATCCTAAAGCCGCCTCCAGGGCCTCAGCCTGGTCCCTCTATAGTACCGCAGCCCATTAACTTCGTAGAGGTTGCGGAGGCGGCTGAGCCCACTATGAAAGGATTTCATGTCCTAAAGGATATCAGAGTTATTGACTTGAGATCGAGGATTCCAGTGCCAGAAGACAAAAAAAACGAAGAATATAGTCCGGTTACCTGGTCTCGGTATACGCTGCTAAGAAAGCTTTCTGCAGACATAGAATTTGTGGATTTTGAATTCGGTACAACAGGCATCAACGTTTATCCGCGGTGTTTAACACACGAATACACATTACGGAAAGTTACCGGACCACACTTTCATGGAAAGATAAAAATGAAACACACGTGGCAAATCCGCGTTGACGTGAAGAATATTAAGACCAATGAGGACTTTTTAGTTATAAATGAGGCAACATATTGGAATGCGTTTGCCGGGGAGGAAAAAGAGTGGGCTGCCATGGCAGTCACAGAAGAAACTGATCTAATTGCAATGGTTATTTTATTTCCCGAAGATAAACCTTTCAATAATTATACTCTATATGCCCAACCACATAAATTACAAGTGGTGAAACCGTTTCGCGATCCATCGATTTTGATCCCCAGTGAGAACCGCCAAGTTTTCCTTTGGAAAATAGAAAAGCCGAAGAAAGGATATACATACCAGGCAAATTGGACATGGTAAGTATCGAACCGAGAAAAAACGTGATTTACACAAAAATCAAGACATTATGGTGACTTAGGGCTTGTGCAAAAATAAAATGTCATTTTATTTTTGACCGAATATTAAAGTCCCCCTGCTATGCAGGGGGACTTTAATTGTCAATTACTGTACAACCAAATTGACTGCCTTGGGGCCCTTTTGGCCTTCTTCGATATCGAAGCTAACTGTATCACCCTCAGCAATAGTCTTAAAACCATTACTCTGGATGGAAGAATAGTGAACAAAAACATCGCTACCATCTTCGCTTGTGACAAAGCCAAAACCCTTGGATTCATTGAACCACTTTACTGTTCCTTTAGCCATCTTTTTTACCTCCTTACTTATAAACTAAAGTCTCAGACTTAACAAAAAAGGCCACAAAGCTAAAAGTCTTTGTGGCCTTACTATTTGCAAAAACTTCCGAAACCTCATTTACTAATATACATATTTGAGAATAATTTGTCAACCATTATTTAAATTTTGTTTGGACATCCCCCATTTTTAATATAAATACTCCTGCTATAATATTATCCACGGGGCTAATTAAAAATGGTGAATACCGATGGGCCTATGACACTCTTTATAATTGGCAGGCAAAAGCAAAGAGCCTGGAACAACTCGCTGCTGAAAATTTATAAGGTTATGGATTCTTTCTTTCATTGCTGGCAACACCCTTCTTGTATGGATGGACACTTTACATTCCCATAAGAACAAAACACACATGCCTGAAAGAAAAATAGGTCTGAAAGAAAAACTCCAGCACAGCCACTAGCAGCACAGCACATGCTGCAGGTATGATCTTTTTGTAGATACCCCACATATCAGCCTTGAAATATTCCTTTGTGAGGATGAGACATACATGCACAGGCGAAAGGAGAACGCCAATAATCCCGGATGCAAAGGCAAGGGTGAAGGCATGCGGGTCACTCCCGGCCAGATTCATTATCAGAGGAAAGGTACTGCCTACAAAACCAACGGTTATTCCTGTCAGGAGACCTGTCAGGAATGGCAGAAAAAAGAGTATTGGCATCATGGGGATATTATTCTCATAAAAAAACCGGCTGATATTACCCACAGCGCCAGAGACCTCAAGTGCTTCTTTAAAAAACATCACCCCGATGATAAGTACCACTACATTCCTTGATAGACCATACTTTAAGGCTTCAGTCGTCTTTCCCAATGAATATCTGAAATAAATTATTAACATAAAGACCAGGATAACAAGGGCGACATAGAGCTCCATGTGACATATTATCACGAGTCCAAGAAGGATAATAATAGGCAGAAAGCTCCAGAGCCCTTTCCGGTAAACACTTTCCAACTTTTTATACCTTCCCGTGATCTCTCTGAGTCCCAGAAGGCCCACCAGAAACATCGCAATCGCATAGGAGAGATTAAGGATTATAAATATTCTCACCTCAATAGAGGTCAACACAGAAGCAAGGATAATACCCGGATATAGCGGTAGTATAAACTCCCAGGGATGTCTGAACCAGTAGTTGGCAAATGCCTTTTCTTCCGGGGTGATGGATAGGTCTCTGGTAGCCTCATCCACCATGGGTGCTGAAAAATAAGCCCCGCCCACAGATGGAAGCATTCCTATCAGAAGCGGCATGGATATAACCACTGCCTTTTTATTACGAAAAAGCCCCTTCATTGACTCCATCATCTTTCCAAGAATGCCCTTATCCCTGAGGATAAATTCAAAAATTCTGATGAAAGTAAGGGCAACAAGGAGCTTTATTGTGATACCTGCTGTTAGTGCATTTTTAATGACCAGCAAGATATCTGACGGTTTCATGAGATAGAGCACAGCAAGCGCACCTGAAGCTGTCATCAACACATATCCAACATTCCACCTCTGTCTGAGCAGAAAGAGGATGAGTATGAATGCTATTGATAGACGGATCAGATCAAACATAGAAATTAAGCGAGAGTTTACTTTTAAACTTTATCCGCGATCTCTGCGGCAAATATTACATAATGATTTTATTCAACTATCTTCACAAACGAAAACTTTTCGACGTCGACAAGGCCCTTGTCAGTTATCTTCAGTGCAGGGATCACGGGAAGAGCCATAAAGCTCAGGGTCATAAACGGGGATGTCATCCTGGTGCCGAGCATTGCTGCAGCCTTATGCAGCTCTTCATATTTTTTATTTACGGTTTCAATGCTTTCGGTGGACATGAGTCCTGCTATCGGCAGTGCGAGCCCGGCGAGCACCTTATTGCCCGAGACTGCGATAATCCCTCCTTTAAGCTCCCCTAACCTGTTTACGGCATACGCCATGTCTTTCTCATCTGCACCGATCACAATGATGTTGTGCGAGTCATGCGCAACAGTGGATGCAATCGCTCCTCTCTTCAGCCCAAAGCCCTTTATGAGGCCTACACTATGATTATTTTTTCCCCTGTGTCTCTCAATAACTGCTATCTTGAGGATGTCATTCTTTGTATCTATGCGAAGCTCTTTCATATGCACAATTTTCATGCCTGTGACAAGCGATCCGTCCTGTGCGACTATTATTTTTGCAGAGCCGTTTCCCTCAAGCATGAAATCCTGCGCCCTGAATCTTTTCTTGAGCTTTACTGAGTTCAATGTGGCGTGGTCGTATTCATCAGGTTGTAATTTCGCAGTAAGTTTTCCGTCTTTTGCGACAACCTTTCCACGATACACTGTAAGCTTCACATTAAAATTCTTCAGCGAATCAACCACCACGACATTTGCCACCTTGCCGATGCCGAGCGAGCCGTGCCCTCTCATGCCAAAGTGCTTTGCAGTATTGAGCGTGACCATGCGAACCGCTGTAATTGGATCAAGTCCTAGTTTTATGGCCATTCTCAGTATCTCGTCCATGTGCCCTTTAGTTATGATGTCATGCGGGTGCTTATCATCTGAAACAAAGAAAGTTCTTCCAAGTCTGACCTTTTTTTTGAGAAGATAGCTTACAATAGGCTTCATATCCTTTCCAGCGCTTCCTTCACGGATCATCAAATACATACCTTTGCGAAGTTTCTCCAGAGCCTCCTCTCCACTTAAGGATTCATGGTCGGAATTTATGCCTGCCGCGATGTAGGCATTGAGCCCCTTTCCTGTTAGCAAAGGACAGTGGCCGTCCACCCTTTTCTTTGCCGACCTTACTGCATTAATCTTCTTCAGGACCTCTTCATCCTTGTTTATCACGCCCGGAAAATTCATCATCTCTGCAAGGCAGACAACCTTTGGCTTGCGAATGAAGGTACTCACTGTGTTTGAGTCTATTTCGGCCCCGGAGGTCTCCATATTGGTCGCAGGAACGCAGGAAGGCATATTCATGAAAAGATCAAGCGGAAGCCTTCTGGAATTCTTCATAAATAACTTCAGTGCGTCAACACCCCTTACATTTGCGAATTCGTGCGGGTCGATGAGGGCACTTGTTGTGCCGTGTGGAACAATGGCTCTTGCGAATTCTGAAAGGGATAACATGCTGCTCTCGACGTGGATGTGGCCGTCAATGAATCCCGGAAGGATATATTTTCCAGAGACATCAATATTTACTTTACCGTCATACTCATCATACATGCCCACTATCTTGTGGGCCTTCATCACTATGTCTCCTTTGTTTATTTCCCCTGTATAAACATTAACGATCCTGCCTCCTTTGAGAACAAGGTCCGGTTTGATGTTGCCGTACGCTGCATCAATAAGCTCTCCCCTGTATTTTACGGTTGTTGCCATTTTATACCTTAAGAAAACCAGTAATTTCAAGACTTTATTATAACCGCACACAAGGGATAGTCAAGGGTTTTAATTTTAAAAGGATTTTTAAGCAAAACAGAAAAACCCCTTGACTATGTCAATTTTTACTCTTATTCTATCGAATATCCGCGCAACGAGTAACGGGTATCGAATCTAACAAAGGAAATGAGGATATATAGATGAGAGATGCTATTGACAGATATTTCAGAATCACGGAATGCAATAGCACCATAAAGACAGAGATAACAGGAGGGGTGGTCACCTTTATGACCATGGTCTATATAGTAATAGTAAACCCTGCGATCCTTGAAGCTGCCGGGATACCAAAAGGGCCTTCAATGGTTGCCACGATCCTTTCAGCATCCTTCGGGACAGTCCTTATGGGTTTATATGCCAGAAGACCTTTTGCTATTGCCCCTTATATGGGAGAAAATGCATTTATTGCATTTACTGTTGTCAAGGTACTGGGATACTCATGGCAGACAGCCATAGGAGCAATATTTATTGGCGGAGTGCTTTTTATCCTGATAACAGTCATAGGGCTTAGGGGATGGTTGGCGCAGGCTATTCCTGCAGGGTTGAAATACAGCTTTGCTGTAGGTATTGGTCTGTTCCTTACCTTTATAGGATTGAATGACACAGGTATAGTGAAGATTGGGGTACCGGGGGCGCCGGTACATGTGGGTGATATCAGCAGCGCCCCCTTTAGCAAAGGGGGAGACCTGAATAGTTACAAATTTATCTTGTAATTTTTCTCTTCATATTATATAGGAGGTTAGAAAGTGACAGGCAAAACCATTTTCATCAGTGATATACACATGGGCATCAATGCCAGGACAAATTGGTATCAGGACCGGGTGCACCGCAAGGCCTTAAAGGGGTTTTTGAGGTACATCCTGAAGCACGCAACAGGCATCAACGAAGTAGTGATACTCGGGGATTGGTTCGATCAATGGACTTATTCCCCAACCGGCAATCCGCCCGATGTTACGCAGATCATGGAGGATAATAAGGATATCTTCATCAGCCAGGAAGATGGCAGTGGTGATTTTATTTCTGTCATGGAGGCGATTCGCGGTAATCTTCGGTTTATTAATGGCAACCATGACATGCTGGTTGAGTTGAAAGATATCAACGGTTGGCTTGCGCAGCACACTGATCAACGGGTGTATCCTGGAGTTGGTGGAGATTTAGCCAAACCTTCAAGCGAAAATACCTTCTACCAAAACGATAATGGAAAAATCTACGCCGAGCATGGCCATTTGTACGACCTATTTAATAAGCCCGCCAATATGCCGCAAAATCAATATGCTCCGGTGCCGGTCGGGCATTTCATTACCAGAACGGTAGGTGACTATGTTCTGAAACAACTCGATAGCGCCCATCCAAACAGTGCCTGCTTAAAGGGATCAGGTGATCCAAACTACTCAAATTTTGGCATTGATCTCAAAGTGATTTGCGAAACCATAATAGATTTGATTAAGAGAGGCGAAGAGCCCAATATCTCTGAAATAACGCTGGACATAGTGCTTTCCTTCGATAAAACCGGCAAGCTTAATTATAATATGCAATGGCACTGCGGTGGTTGTCCGTCATCAGATGCGGTTGACAACTACTATCCCGGGCTGTTTTCACCCGGAAATTTGTTTGAAGACCTGCGCGAGGCAGGGGTCAGCTTCGAAGGACTGGACTGCTTTGCAAAACAGCACTTCAATAAAAATCCACGGGTCAGGGTAATGGTCATGGGACACACACATGACTATAAGCTGGTTTGGTCCGGCCGTGAAAAAGACCCGGTTTATATGAATTCCGGTTTTTACTGTGCGTCTATCCCGGACATGGAGAGTGGAAAAAAGATGCTAACCTTTGTCGAGGTTATCGAGACTGATAATGCCGGTTTTACCATCAATGAGAAGAAAATCGCTGATTACAAGACGGGAGTAGTGATTCAAGGACAATCTGCAACCATAGATTAAAATGATCCATCTAACACCTCTCTCAAAAACTGACCGGTATAGGAATTTGGAACACTGGCAACCTCTTCAGGGGGACCGGCAGCTATGACCTCTCCTCCCTTTTCTCCTCCTTCAGGTCCCAGATCTATGATATAATCAGCAGTCTTTATTACATCCATATTGTGCTCTATAACGATCACAGTATTTCCCTGATCAGTAAGGCGGTTAAGAACATGGAGGAGATTCTGAATATCTGCAAAGTGGAGACCGGTAGTAGGTTCATCCAGGATATAGAGGGTCTGTCCTGTACTACTCTTACTTAGCTCTTTTGAAAGTTTAACCCTCTGGGCCTCTCCCCCGGATAGTGTTGTGGCAGACTGCCCGAGTGTGATATAACCCAGACCCACATCTTTAATGGTTTCAAGCTTTGACCTTATCCTTGGAATATTCTCAAAAAATTCCAATGCCTCATTGACAGTCATATCAAGTATATCCGCAATACTCTTACCCTTATACTTTATCTCCAGTGTCTCCCTGTTAAACCTCTTCCCCTTGCATACATCACAGGTAATATAGATATCAGGCAAAAAATGCATCTCGATCTTTATTATCCCATCCCCGCTGCACGCCTCACACCTCCCTCCCTTGACATTAAAACTAAATCTCCCCATTTTATACCCCCTCTTTCTTGATTCAGTCACCTGTGAGAACAGATCACGTATAACTGTAAATACCCCTGTGTATGTAGCTGAATTAGAACGGGGAGTACGCCCGATCGGGGATTGATCTATGTCGATAACCTTATCTATATATTCCACCCCTTTTATGCTTCCGAACTTCCCGGGTCTATCTGTTGATCTCCACAACCTTTGTGCAAAGGCCTTATAAAGGATATCGATCAAAAGGGTGCTCTTCCCTGAACCCGAGACACCTGTTATACATGTAAAGGCCCCCAGGGGGATATGAACATCAATATTCTTAAGATTGTTATGACTTGCGTTAATAATCCTGAGATAGCTCCCATTACCTTGTCTCCGTTTTTTAGGCACAGGGATAGATAACTCACCTGACAGGTATCTCCCTGTCAGAGAGTTTTTATCCTTTAATATGGTCCCGGGTTTTCCGGAAGAGACAACCTCTCCACCCATGATTCCGGCCCCCGGACCAAGGTCCACGACATAATCGGCAGAGATTATAGTCTCTCTGTCATGCTCCACAACGATGACTGTATTCCCTATATCTCTTAACTTCTCCAGGGTCTTAAGAAGCCTCTTATTATCCCGCTGGTGAAGTCCGATGCTAGGTTCATCTAATATGTAAAAAACCCCCATAAGGTTAGATCCTATCTGTGTAGCCAGCCGTATCCTCTGTCCCTCTCCTCCTGAAAGGGAGGCAGATGACCTATCCAGGGTGAGGTAATCCAATCCCACATCACACAGAAATTGCAAGCGATCCTTTATCTCTTTTAAAATCCTCTCAGCAATCATCCACTCCTGCTCTCTAAGGGAGATATCTAAAAAAAACCTTATGGCATCATTAATAGAAAATCCGGTAATATCAACTATAGATCTCCCCTGCATCTTGACAGCAAGGCTCTCCTTACGCAGCCGTGCACCATTACACTCAGGGCATGGTGAGATATTCATATATCTCTCTGCCTCTTCCCTCTCATATGAAGATTCAGTCGCCCTGTATTTCCTCT
Organism: Nitrospirota bacterium; assembly: GCA_003229375.1. Classification (GTDB taxonomy): domain Bacteria; phylum Nitrospinota; class Nitrospinia; order SZUA-224; family SZUA-224; genus SZUA-224. The sequence continues at coordinate 28,356 of QIDP01000076.1, read as the reverse complement.
TCAGTGTACTTATAACCCCTTCAAATACACGATAATAAAAGTATTGGCGGTTTTCCTTTTCATAGAAAAACTTTATCTCTTTATTCCCTGAGCCATAGAGTAATACATCCTGAACCTCTTTACTTAACTTATTAAACTGGGTATTGAGATTAAAATGATAGTGATCTGCAATCGACTCCAACATCTGATAGAAATATATCGAACTCTTCTTTTCCCATGGTTTTATTGCGCCCTCCCTTAGTGATTTACTACGATCAGGAACAACAAGGTCTGGATCTATATTCATCCTTGTCCCCAGCCCGCCACAGACATGGCACGCACCATGAGGGTTATTGAATGAGAACATACGCGGCTCCATTGCCGGATAGCTTATACCGCACTTGATACAGGCAAATCTCTCACTGAAAAGCAGCTCTCTCTTGATTCCATGCTGCGTTTTTCCGGTATCTATGATACTGACAAACACTATCCCTTCAGAGAGTTTCAAGGCCAATTCTATAGAATCGGATAGACGCCTCTTTATACTATCTTTGATTATCAATCTATCAACTACTACCTCGATATCATGCTTCTTATTCTTATCCAAACTGATTTCTTCAGTAAACTCCCGCATCACACCATCAATCCTTACCCTGACAAATCCCTTTCTCTGTAACTCAGCAAGCTCCTTTCTGTATTCACCTTTTCTTCCCATTACTATAGGAGATAGGATATGAATATTCATTCCTGCGGGTAGCTCCATAATCTGATCAACCATCTGCTGTACTGTCTGTGAGGCTATCTCCTTCCCGCATTTGTAACAGTGAACCCTCCCCACCCTTGCAAAAAGGAGTCTCAGATAGTCATAGATCTCTGTTATAGTACCAACAGTAGATCTGGGATTTTTGCTTGAGGTCTTCTGTTCTATAGATATGGCAGGAGAGAGTCCTTCTATGTAATCGACGTCCGGCTTTTCCATCTGTTCGAGAAATTGTCTGGCGTAGGCAGACAGGGACTCCACATACCTCCTCTGGCCTTCAGCATAAATAGTATCAAAGGCAAGGGAGGATTTACCTGACCCGCTAAGACCTGTGATAACCACCAATTTATTTCTAGGAATTTCCAGGTCTATATTTTTCAGGTTATGCTCTCTGGCACCTTTAATAATGATCTTATCAACAGACATAGATGCTTTCAGTGTGAGTTCACTATCATGAAGCGGTTTAGATTAAAAGTTAAGGGCTCACCCCGGGGAATTCTTATGATTTGAGAATAGCATAATTCATGGAAATAGTAAAGAAGGAAGAGAATTGAAAGAATTGATTTTTAATTTTTGAGTCGCTTGACTCTTTTTCGAAAAAACCCAAAATACATTTATTGTCTCCGCAATCTCCTCTTTGCCTCATCATCCAGTATATAGGGGTCTTTCTTTACAACTCTCTCATCAATCCTTTTGTAGATAAAGTAAGCTATAACGGTGAATAAAAGAGCTACGGTTAATTGAAATTTGCTGTTATTAATGTATCCAGCCCACACATAATATACGGTTGCAAGCAGGCATGTATCCATCAGCAAACCCATTAGTGTCTTAGGAAAATCTTTCATTAGATCCTACCTCCTTATTCCATTAAAGCATTTAACCCAAAAAATGCGATATTTTAATTATTATTTAAAATATAATGCCTAAGGATTTTCCTGTCAATACATGAAACTAAGCCACCAGTATCACTCTCAAATCCATCACATATATTAACCCGGACAGCCAAAAGCTGCGCTCCTCCGTCGCTCCGCTTTTGTTTGCCGGTTATGAGAGGCGTCCTGCAAAAAAAATCTTGACAGGACGCTTCTTTGCTATTGACTTCTCTTCAGTAACTACACTATAATAAAGCTATCTTATTAATGGATAAATATTGACATTTAGAGATGTTTAGGAATAATAGCAGATTTAAAAATATTATCATCTCAGGGATATTAATAGAGATATCTCTTCTTGTAATTGTTCTACTCGGAAATCTACGAAATCATATCTACCCTTTTATTGCTGTATCTCTGATATTATCTATTCCATATTTTATACAGGTACATCTGATATGGAAAGATAAGGTGGATTTTAAGACAAAAAAAAAGATATTCTCGATTATTATCTTATTTGCGGTTATATTCCGTCTTACTTTACTGTTTAGTCCTCCTACCCTATCAGAGGATATCAATCGCTATTTGTGGGATGGCAGAATGGCATGTAACGGAATAAATCCTTACTGTTTTCCCCCTGAGGCTGAAGAGCTGACAGATTTCAGAGATGATATCTATAAAGATATAAACCATAAATATCTTGTCACATTTTATCCCCCTCTATCACAAATTATCTTTCATTTAGCTGTAAAGATAGACTACTCATTTTATTCCCTTAAATTGTTTCTCATCTTATTCGATCTTCTTACAATATTCGTGATTTATAAGATACTGATAATGAAAGATCAGGACATATCAAATACGCTGATTTATGCATGGAATCCATTAGTATTGATTGAGATTTCAGGGAGCGGTCATCATGATTCTATATTTGTATTTTTTCTTATCCTCTCTATCTATCTCTTTTTACTTAACAGGTCAAAGATGTCTCTATTTTCTCTTGCCCTGTCATTCTTATCAAAATTAACGGCTGTTGTCATGCTTCCCCTTTATATAAAGAAGATAAAGAATAAGGAATTTCTTGTCTTCCCTTTAGTAATACTTCTCTTTTATCTCCCATTTATACTTGAACTCGATGGTCTTTTCAGTACTATTATAACAGTCGGTTCAAAATGGCGTTTTAATGATAGCATTTTTTCGATAATTAATTATTATGCAGGTTCTGTTGTAGTTTCAAAGATGATTATCCTATTGTTTTTTATACTCCTGACAATATATCTGATCTATCGTAAAACCGATATGATGAAATCAGAATATATATTGATCGGGGCACTATTGATCCTTACACCCAATTTACATCCGTGGTATCTCGTATGGATCGTCCCTTTTCTCTGTTTTTTCAAGAATCGAGCATGGATAGTCCTGACATCTTTGTCCCTGATATCTTATCAGGTATTGATAGGATATGTCGAAAGAGGTATCTGGCAGGAGTCCCTATGGGTGAAATTAATAGAATATATACCGTTTTATGCGTTAATGATTTATGATACAGTAAGCAAAAAATTCAAAGAATCACAACACTTTTATGGATCTGATCTACTTGTTGTCATGTTAACATCATGCTGCCTTGTTTTTATAATTTTAATGGGATAGAAAGTAAGTATGTTGAGCGCTTTGTTAGCGATTTTTATATTCTCGTAAACGCAAATTTTTCCTTAATACAGTAGGTTTTCTCGCACAGTGGAATAGAGCATATACTATTATTTTGTTTTCTTCAATCCTATAATAAACCGCATATGGAAACCGTTTTAGCAGGCAACGCCTGAAATCTTTATATATAACTTGATAAATTAAAGGATTTCTTGCTATATCTCCAGCAAGTGCATAAAACATTCGAAGAAATTCCTCCCCAAGTCCAATGGCTTTTTCCTCATACCAACTATAGCTATTTACTGCATCTTCCTCCACTTCAGGGAGGAAGGATAGGGAATAAGTCATTTTCTTCTCTCGATACGCTCTTGCAATTCACTTAGAGATAATAATTTTCCCGGAGAGTTCAAATGCTTTTCAAATCTAGTGTCCAACTCGTATTTATGGCTATCCGGCACAGGAATTTCCGAATCAGCAGGCAAAATACTGTCCCAAAGTTCCTCAAGAAAAAGTATCTTTTCTGGCACACTTAATTGTGATATTTCCTGGACATCTTTAACTTTCATATTTTAGTCCTCCATTTTCTTGGTTGCGTTAAAACACATATAACTGCTTGATATCTTGACATATTATATCATAAATAAAATTATTTTTGCCTTGCCCTGGAACAAAATTGCTCATTAATGGATGGACTCTAAATAGTTACAAAAGGAGATTATAACTTTTACAATCCAAAATCGTGGTACCGGTGATATCTTCTAAATTCCTTTTTTGCCTTCTTTTTCATCCCTATCTGTTCATAAAGAACACCTAATTCATAGTGAGGATAAGGGTTTCTACGGTTTGCCTTTACCGCCCCCTCAAACGCCTCTATTGCCTTATCAATCTCCCCTCTTTCCTTATAGATAAATCCCAAATCATAATATGCATAGTCACATTCAGGATTTACCCTTGTTGCCTCTTTATAAGCTGATATTGCCTTATCTATCTCTCCCATATCACGATAGATAAATCCTATATCATAACCGGCATAAAGATGTTCTGGATCCATCTTCAGCACGTTATTCAGTTCCTCTATGGCTTTATCGTAAAGTTTTTTCTCTCTGTAAGTAAATGCAAGGTCGTAATGCGCGTTAACATTGTCAGGAAAAAGGATGATTAGTTCTTTATATCTCTTTATTGCCTTATCATAATCACCTCTCTGCTGATATATCTTTGCAAGATATGTAAGTGCATAGGCATCTTTATGATTGTAGTTTATTGCCTTTTCAAATGCCGAGATAGCCCCTTTATGGTAATTGAACTGATAATAGAGCAATCCAGCATAGGTATTCCACCCCTGATATATATATAATGCTACAATTATTATTGATACAACTATGATGGATTTCATAAGGAATTTAACGATCTTTTTCTTCATTACTATCCCTCTCCTTTTTTAACATTATAAACCCTTCATCCCTTTTTGCCTTTAGCCTTTATATAATCATAAATCAATAAAAAATAAAAGGGGAAATATTCAATGGACTTTATAATCAAAGACTCATGCCATATCTTTTCAGGTGAATAAAATTTAACATAGGTATAGTAAGAAAGAGGAATAAGAGATGTGAGTACAATCCATGCCCTGCCTCTGTAGATGCAAACAAATGGGAGGATCCACATGAGATACCATGGCTGAACCTGGAAGGAGAGAATTATAAACAACCCGATTATAATATATGCTGACCATTCAAGTTCTTTATTCTTTATAAAAAGGTACATAAAAACAGAAATTAGTATAACCACTATCACCATCTTGGAATCGATCATAGCAAGATGCCATGGATTGTAATAATCTTTCAAATAGTGCAAGAATATGGAGTGAAGTATATAAAAGATGCTATCATTAAACTTTTGGAGGTGTGAGTATATCTTTATACCCCCGAGGAGCTCCTCTATACCATTGCGGTACGGCCAAAACAATACAATTATTATAAGAGGGAAGAGGAGGATGGCCCTTTTATCTATCTTTTTGTAATAAAAAGGGAGGAGAATCATCGGGGTATATTTTGAAAGAACCGAGAAGGATAAGGATGATACAGAGAGGAAGGGTCTGTCTTTCATTGCAAGGTAGAAGGAGAGAAACAAAAAGAATATCGCCATTGAATCGTTATGGCCATTTGAGGCAAACTCTATTACCGCCACAGGGTTCCATGCATAGATTATTACCTTTAAGATATTATCCCCTCTGAAAAGGAGTATTTTATAGATAACAAATATCAATAGGATATCAAAAATTACATAGATTAGTTTCATAAATGTAACTGTATAAGATATGTTCACACCGGCAAGAGAGACGATCTGTGCTAATGGGGGATAGATTGTAGGACGTGTAGGTTCGTTTACCTTGTCTGCATATTCATCTTTGAGAAAAGCCAACTTATCAGAATTTGGGGGATACTTATAAGGGTTTATCCCGTGGCTTTGGACTCTTCCATCCCAGAGATACCTGTAAATATCATCCGAGAGGGAAGGGGGAGATGGCAGGAGTATTATCCTGAATAGGATTGAGAAAAATATTATTAGATATAATCTCTTTTTTACAGAGATTGCATCCATCCCCTTATCCTTCAGGATAAAAAGGGAGATGAGATATGGAATGGATGCGGTAAGATATAAGATAATTATTAAAAGGATCTCTACCCACCAATTACTTTTTAGAGCGATTATACTGTAGATTATACTCAAGGCAATTCCCGGCAGGATAATTAAATACAGGTCCTTTCTCTTTTGCATAGATATTATTAGCCTTTTTGGAATATCATCTCCCCTCTATCTTTATCAGCATCAACCAATACTGTATCCCCCCCTGAGAATGTTCCTTCTAATAACTTCAGTGCAAGGGTGTCCTGAATACCTTTCTGTATCGCCCTCTTTAAGGGTCTGGCACCATAGACAGGATCAAATCCCTGTTCTGCAAGTAGAGACTTTGCTGCATCGGTGAGTTTCAGATCAATCTTTTTTTCTTCAAGTCTCTTACAAAGATTGGTTAACTGGATATCTATAATAGATTTTATATCCTCTGCCTTAAGATTATGGAAGATTATTATATCGTCGACCCTGTTTAGAAACTCGGGTCTGAATTGGGATCTCAACTCCTCCAATATCCTTTCCCTCATCTCCTGGTATATCTTTCTTTCGTGAAGGGCGTGTACATATTCCTCTGTATTTTTATCAAGAGCCGTGTTCACACTCTCCTCTTTATCCCTCATACCGGGTTCCTGTATCAGTTGACTGGCGATATTAGAGGTCATTATAATTACTGTATTCTTAAAATCAACAGTCCGTCCATGTCCATCTGTCAATCTCCCATCATCAAGTACCTGCAGCAGGATATTAAATACATCAGAATGTGCCTTCTCTATCTCGTCAAAGAGTATTACGGAATATGGCCTTCTCCTCACAGCCTCTGTAAGATACCCACCTTCATCATACCCGACATATCCTGGTGGTGCGCCTATAAGGCGTGACACTGAAAATTTCTCCATATACTCGGACATATCCACCCTCACCATTGCCTGATCATCGTCAAAAAGAAACTCTGCCAGTGCCCTTGCTGTTTCTGTCTTCCCAACACCTGTGGGCCCTAGAAATATAAAGGAACCAATAGGACGGTTAACATCCTGGAGTCCTGCCCTGCCCCTCCTTACTGCATTGGATACTGATATGACTGCCTCATCTTGACCGATAACCCGTCTCTTAAGCCGCTCCTCCATCTTCACCAGCTTCTCTATCTCTCCCTCCATCATCCTGGAGACAGGAATCCCTGTCCATTGTGCTATGATGCTGGCAATATCCTCATCATCTACCTCCTCCTTGAGCATTCTATTGTCCTTCTGAAGCCCGGCCAACCTCTTATTCTCACTATCTATATCCCTCTGAAGCTGCATAAGTGTCCCGTATCTCAGCTCGGCCACTTTGCCAAGGTCCCCACTTCGCTCTGCCATCTGCTCCTCCAGCTTTGCCTTTTCTATCTCTTCCTTCAAGGAGCGGATCTTTTTTATGGATTCCTTTTCATTCTGCCAGTGGGCCTTCATCTGGTTGCTGGTCTCCCTTAATTCTCCAAGGTCCTTTTCTATCCTTTTGAGTCTCCCGGTCGATCCTTTATCCTTCTCCTTCTTAAGCGCCTCCTTTTCTATCTCAAGCTGGATAATCTTCCTCTCGATTTCATCTATCTCTGTTGGGAGAGAATCGATCTCTATCCTGAGATGTGATGCAGCCTCATCTATCAGATCAATAGCCTTGTCCGGTAGAAATCTGTCAGTTATGTATCTGTTGGAGAGTGTGGATGCGGCAATGATTGCCGCGTCCTGTATACGGACACCATGGTGGACCTCGTAGCGTTCCTTTAAACCCCTCAGTATAGCAATTGTATCTTCAACTGTAGGTTCGCCCACATATACTTGCTGGAATCTCCTCTCAAGCGCAGCATCCTTTTCTATATATTTACGGTATTCATTCAAGGTAGTAGCACCCACACACCTTAACTCACCTCTTGCCAAGGCGGGTTTCAGCATGTTGGAGGCATCCATAGAGCCCTCTGCTGCCCCTGCCCCTACAAGGGTATGAAGCTCATCAATAAACAGGATTATTCCGCCCTCTGCCTCGTTTATCTCCTTTAGAACAGCCTTCAGCCTATCCTCGAATTCACCACGGTACTTTGACCCTGCGATTAATGCAGCTATATCAAGGGCTACCAGTCTCTTATTCTTCAGACCCTCAGGCACATCGCCATTAACTATCCTCTGGGCCAGTCCCTCTATGATAGCTGTCTTCCCCACCCCGGGTTCACCTATCAGAACAGGGTTGTTCTTGGTTCTGCGGGAGAGGACTTGAATCACCCTCCTTATCTCGTCATCCCGTCCTATGACAGGATCCAGTTTCCCTTTCCTGGCCATATCTGTCAGATCCCTGCTGTATTTAGAGAGTGCCTGATACTTATCTTCCGGACTCTGGTCAGTTACCCTCTGAGAACCCCTGATACTGACCATTGCCTTAAGGATGATATCTTTGGTTACACCCTCAGAAGAGAGAATAGCCGAAGATACTCCATTCTTTTCATCAGCAATAGCAATAAGGAGATGCTCGGTACTTACATACTCATCCTTTAATTGTTCTGCCTCTTTAAAGGCAGAATCCATTACCTGTTTCAGCCTCGGGGAGATATAGACCTGTCCAATGGCCCCGCTGCCAGATACCCCGGGGAGTTTTTCTAATTTTTCTACCACCTTTTCAAGAATGATCTTTGGATCAGCACCTAACTTTTGAAGAATAGGTACAACTACCCCGCCGCTCTGTTCAATGAGGGCATGCAGAAGGTGTTCAACATCAATAGTCTGATGTCCATGCTTGTCCGCTATTGATTGGGCCTCCTGAATCGCCTCCTGAGCCTTTAATGTAAACTTATCGAATCGCATAAGGTCACCTTATTTAGAAGATTTTTCAATCTCCATAAATATCACACCATTCTTGAATATACGCACAGTACCGGTCGATTCAGAGATGACTATTACCGTTGCATCTGTCACTGACGTGATCCCGGCTGCTGCAATATGCCTGCTCCCTAACCCCTGGGGAAACTCCTCCTTTTCCAGGGCAACACTTAGATGTCTGCCTGCAGAGACTACTATCCCATCCTCACGTATAATGAAGGCCCCATCTATAGCTGAGAACTCCTTGATCGTCTCCCTTAAACCAGGGTCCACGATATTTTTCTCCTCTTCCGGATAGCCCCTGAAGGGATTTATTATTATTTGACGGGAGAGTTGCAATACCTTTTCCTCATCCCCGATGACAAACATAGCACCTATCGCCTTACCCTCTCTGCCCTGATTGGCAAGTTCTACAGCAAGGTTGAGAACTGTCTCGAATACCTCGGGTCTTAACTTAACCGTTATATCTGATACTGATATATTATTAGATGTCAGTATCTCGAACTCCTTCCCTATATCCAGTACTACAATATTATCGAGGGAACCCAATCTCGGTATACCCGATATACAAACGATCTTATCCCCCTTTCCCACAATACCTGCGGATAGTGCCATAACAACCGCTATCTTTATCTGTCCAACACGGGTGAGATTGACATTTGGTACGATAAGTACCTCCTTTACCATCCTTGAGGCCTTCCTGAATGTCTCTTCGTTCCTTGTCACAAATATTATATTTTGCCTTTTTGACAGATCTTTCAATATGTCATAATCATCTATCACATCAGCACATAAGAGGATAGTATTTGCCTTTATCTTTGCAGCTATCTCACTGGCTGATTCGATAATTACCTTATTTAGAGGCTCCTCTCTTTCCTTCCTGGATGTCTCAATCTTAGCCTTTACAGCTTTTTTTGTAGCCATCTGAAAACCCTCTCCTATTAAACAGTGAATAGTCGTTAGTGAATAGTATTAGTCCAAAACATTATTTTTTGTAATAGTTCACCCCCACCCTAACCCTCCCCCCTCAAGGGGGAGGGGACAAGAAAAGGACACACCATCAAAGAAAAAAAACTATCAAATTCCCTCTAAAATCCCCCCTCCCCTAGCGGGAGGGGGTTAGGGGGAGGGGATGCTGAACTATTACTATTTTTTAAATATTATTACATCATAAGATGAGTGTCAAGTTTGTTGTTTACAGTTTGTTTACACCGAAAAATAGGCATAGAGATGCCAAACGCTGGTAGGACAGGCGTCTCGCCTGTCCAGAAGGGTTAAACTCAAGGACAGCCGAGACGGCTGTCCTACTGAGGTTTTGAAGCTCTCAAGAATTTCTATGTCTATTTTTCGGTTTACAATTCTGCAAACTCGGAGAGCATTATGAGACCCATCATCCTTTTATCCTCTCCCCTTACAGCCCTGTGAGAGAAAAAGTTTTCAGTATCACAGGCAGTGCATAACCGTGTAGAGAAGATATTCTTTGACAGTACCCCAAGTTCCAGGAGCTGTCTCTCATTGGCCCCTGCTAAATCCAGAAGATATCTATTCTTCCCTCGTCTATCGATAAAATCATCATAATAAGAGGTCTCCTCTCTAAACGGTTGGATTCCCCTCTCATCAAGTTCATAGCAACATCCCCCTATCCCGGGACCGATGCCTATTAATAGATCTTTAGAAAGAATGTCAAAGGTGTTCTTCATCTCCTTTGCAGTCTTCCGGACAATCCTTAAATAGGTCCCTATCCTTCCTGCATGAACTACCGCGATAGCCCTTCTGTAGAGATCTATAAGTAGTATTGGAAGACAATCCGCAGTGAGAACAGCAATAGGGAGTCCTCTGAGATTGGTTATGATAGCATCTCCTTCTTTGCTCCTAATGCAATCGATATTAATATTTCTCTCTTTTAGGGTGATGACCTGTTCCCCATGAATTTGCTTTACTGTTACAATCTCCCTTGCCCCTATTCCAATTGCTTCACCAAAGACTATTCTATTTTTTAATATCTCCTCCTGGTTGTCATGACCGTTAAAGGCCATGTTGAAAGAGTGTCTGGTACTGAAGGCATGTATCACTCCCCCATTTTTCTCCAATTCAGGGATACGTATGAACTTAAATTTCGATTTATGAAAATTATTCATATGAAGATGAACCTTTATTAATAAGATTATCAAATGCATCAAACCAGGCTTCTTTTGCCCATTCCACAGGACCTATAGCCTTATAAACAATCACACCATTCTTGCCTATAATAAAGGTTTCAGGGACACCTGTGAGTTGATACATCCTGGAAACCTTACCATCCGGATCCAGAAGTACAGGAAAGGTTAACCCCAGTTCTTTCATATATGGCTCTGCTACCGATTTCCCGAATTTGTCTATATTGATTGTTAGCATCTCAAAATCGTCATCTTTAAACCTCTGGTAGATTTTTTCCATGGAAGGCATCTCTTCCCTGCATGTTGCACACCATGTGGCCCAGAAGTTGAGGAACACAACCTTTCCCCTTAACTCAGATAGTGTAATATTATTAATCCCGCTAATATCCGGCAAGGTAAAATCCGGTGCTATATGACCCATGGCAGGAGATGCACGATGCTTGGCCTTGTTATTGACATCAGGCCCTCTCTCTCTCCTTACATTTGAGCTAAATACGATGAATAACATAACTGTTATGAGTAATATGAAGGGAATAAATGTGGTTATATTCCTATTTTCTCTTATAGCGTCTATTTCAGAACTCATTTTTTCCTCCGAAAATCCCCCCTAACCCCCCTTTAATAAAGGGTGGAAGAGGGTTAGGTTAAAATATCATGCCTATTCCTATATGGATACTGAAATCAGGTGATGAGTCATCCAGTATATTCTCTGTCAGTCCAAATTGTAAGAGTGTGCCTTTGCCTATCAGATAATTAAAACCTATCAGAAAATCCATTACCTGATCATCAAGGGATGTAATCCCGGTTGGTGGAAACGGGGAGGTATTTCCCATCAATTGAAGTAATAGTGAAAATTTCTCAGTCAAGGAAAATTCTGTTGCCAGGGTATAGGAAAAGATTGGATCCATCTCCATACCCTTGAGGAAATCGGGTTTCCCAATAAATATTCCGTTTAAATTTATATAATTAGAAGATATTCCAAATGATTTTTCAAGTATTACACCTATTCCAAAATCTACCTTTCCACTCCCAAGAAATCTATCATCATCACCTGTTGGAATCTTTATTGCATATCTAGTTGATATAGATGGCATATATTTCATCCCGCTATTATAGATATGCCTTACTTTGGCAGTGAGCGCAATATCACCTACACCTCCATAAGGTGAATTTATTGAGATCATGGTATCACTGCCGCGAGTTAAAAGATAGGTAAAGTTATTTACACCATTTTTTTTGCGGGAGATTGGAGTAGTAGCACCTATAGATTTTTCAAAATCAAGTATAAAGCTGTCCAGGAATCCTTTATATAAAATATAGAAGGGTATCTCCATCCCTACCTCAATGTTATCCCTCACTCCATAACTAAGATTCAAAGATGTCTTTATTACCCCCATATCTACCACTGTCTTATACCTGTCATACTCTTCATCTACGATAAAGTTTTGAACAGCCATATCCAGCCTAAATCCGGAAGTACCTCTGGATAATGTCTGTACCCTGTCAGGCGTAAAGGAGAAAAAGAATAGATAGAGAGGGAAACTGTTTTTGTATGTTATTGGCCCGGCCCCTATAGAATTCGACATGGCATAGGAAGGGATTGCTGAAGAGAACAAAAAGATTAGATTTAACAACAAGAAAAGACTTTTACCTATCATAAAATACGAGCCCTTACCTCCTACATGGACCTGCTAAGTTCTATAAAAACGCTCGCCTTCTCCATCTCTTCATCAAACCTCTTCAGGATCGATTCAATGGCAGACATACTTAGTTTCAATTTCATCCACGCCTCTCTGTTGATCCTCGGGATCTTTTTATCTCCGCCGGAACCTGCTCCAATTGCCCGGCATAGTATATCTGACACATGGACAATTGATACTATAATAGTGTCTTCCTTTGCTAAAAGAGGATCATGATGATAGGCTATTGCATGTGAAAAACTATGAGGCATATTCCACTCCTCGGCCAGCCAGCTTCCTATTTCGGTGTGTGTAATCCCTAAAACAGATCTTTCAGCATCGATTATGAGAATATTTTCATCATTCACCTTTTTGACTATCTTCTTAAAGTCATCGTGTAAAAACCTATCTAAGACCACCTTGCCGATATCATGGACTAATCCGGAGAGAAATGATTCCTCCTGCATCACACAACCAATCCTTTCTGCAATTATCTTGGTTGCTACACCACAGGCGATAGCATGTTCCCAGAACCGGTCCCTGTCAAATCCCCCTTTTTCCTCCTTATCAGAAAAAATATCAAGGATCGAAGTAGTCAGGATTATATTTTTTATTGTGTCAAATCCCAGTATAAGTATGGATTGGATGATTGTATTAATCTTCCGCGGAAAGCCGTAATATGCTGAGTTTACTACCTTTAATATATTAGCTGCCAACACTTGATCAGATATAATAACCTTTCCTATATCGTCAGCAGTGGTCTTCGGATCCTGCATCAGGGATAATACCTGCATCATTACAGGAGGGAGTGTTGGCAAATTTGTGATCCCCTTTACAATCTCCTGAACCCTATTCTTGTCATCACCCAAATGCCGCCACCTGCCTTACCTGTTTAGTCTTTCCTTAGAAAATCCCATCTCACCCTATCTCTCACGGACAAACAAGTTTGTCCATGCCACCCACCCATAGGACTCATTTCATCTATTTCCCAAACCGCAGCACCGCAGCACTAATTTTCATTCCTCTTTGTGCCGATTTATCGGCATGAGTTTCTCCTTTAAATACCTCTTTACCTCCAACATTAAACCCTGCATGATCTCATCATCCAGCACATCGGAAAACCTCTCTTCCACCACCTTATCTATCTCTTTTATCTGTTCACTCATACTAACAGTGGATGTCTCTGTATTATCCTGCCCTGCAGTATTTTCCTCTTTTCCTTTTTCGATATCACTATTAACCATTTTAGCTAAAAATCCCCTCACGGACAAACAAGTTTGTCCATGCCACCCACCCATAGAGACTCATTTCATCTATTTCCTAAAATCCCCCTTTGTGCCAACTGTGGCCGGCATGAGGGATTGCTTTTCCTTCCAGTATATTAATATAATATCCTGCTGTGTCTCTATCGACCTTATACCTATTGTCCTGATCTATATCTTCGCCTGCCCTCTCTCTCAGGAGCCTTATCAAATCCTTCTTATTGTGATTGCTCAGCCTAACAGAGAATGCCTTCCCATCTTCCTTAATTTCGATAGATTCCTCTGTCAATTTTCTTATAAAGACCTCCATGATTTTAGGATCAAATTGCTTGCCAGAACATCTTATCATTTCAAATAGCATTTCACACATAGAGAGTTTTTCCCTATATGGTCTCTTGGATGTCATAGCATCAAAGGAGTCCGCAATATTCATTATTTTGGCAATCTGTGGAATCTCATTGCCCGACTTCCCATCAGGATACCCCTTACCATCCTCTCTTTCGTGGTGCCAGCGTACTGAAGGACGCATCTCCTTGAACCAGTTACCAAGGATATTTACCCCATTCACCGGATGTCTCTTGATCTCATCATACTCCTCCTTTGTCAATTTTTCAGTCTTGTGCAGGGTACTCCTGGGGATGCCGATCTTTCCTATATCATGAAGAATGGCTATGCTCCTGACCTTCTCCACGTCCTTAGGACTTAATCCCATAGCCCTGGCAATATAGACAGAATATATACCCACCCTATTCGAATGCCCTTTGGTATACTGATCCTTTGCCTCAATCTCCTTTATTAAGGCAGCAACGGTCTCTATTGTCTGCTGTTCAAGCCTTCTATAGGAGATTTCTTTTGTCTTTTTCTGAAGTTCCATGGTAAGTTTGCGATTTTTGTCCTGGAGATTTAGATTTTCGATGGCAAGAATTACTTGTGTCATAAAGGTTCTTAAGAAATCTATATCTTTTTTAGTTATTACCTCCTTGGTCCCTATGACTATCCCTTTGCATCTGTCTTCCCCTGTAAAAGGAACAATGGCAAGAGGGGTATCCCCTATCCCGAGCTCCTTTAATATCTTCTTTTCACCTTCAGAGAGATCCGCAGATGATTCTACCACACTGATATCTATAATTCCCGGGATATATCTCTCCCTCATAATCTTTAAAAGGATGCTTTCCTCCTCAAGGGAACTCAGAGATATCCGGGACCTTTTAATCCTCCCGGTTATACTGCCATCTACCCCTCCTATCAGCAGATCATTAACTTCATCATAGAAGTAAGCTGCTACCGGATTAAAGGCCATCTGAGAGATACAACGTACTATCAGTTTGAGATTTTCCTCACGAGGATCATCAAATATAACATTTCGATGTATCCCGAGGATAGCAGAATCTATTATCATAAGCTCATTTAATCTTTCCTCGAGAAGAACTCCCACCTTCTCTTTATCAACAGAGGTTAATATGGCTTTATCTCCTTTAGCAGGAGAACGAATTATTACCCTGTTTCTTCCCATATGTTTTGCCTTATAAAGGGCATTATCTGCTCTCTTCAGCAAATCATTTCCATTTTTTATTCCATCTCCAGGGTATGTAGCTACGCCAATACTTACTGTTATGTTTATCGGTCTGCTGCAATCTGAGAAGCAATGAGACTCGACCTTTTCCCTCAGCCTCTCTGCCATAATACCTGCCCCTTTTATATCTATCTGAGGAAGTATCAGGACGAATTCCTCTCCACCATATCTGGCCGCGATATCAATATCTCTGACAGAATCCTTTACAATACCGCTTAGTCCCTGTAATATCTCATCCCCTATCTGATGACCATACATATCATTGATATCCTTAAAATGATCAATATCAATCATAATGCAAGATAATGAGAGATTAAACCTCACAGCACGTGAGAGCTCTTCGGACATACGTTTCTGGAAATAGCGATAGTTATAAAGTCCTGTCAGACCATCGGTAATAGCCAATTTTTCAAGCTGAATATTAAGTTTTCTGATCCTCTCCTGATCTCTTTCTAATAACTTATTCTTATTCTCACATTCAAATGTTGCCTCATTTACCTTTAGCATGAGTTCCTGCCAGAGATTATCCTCCCTTTTCTTGATTTGCTGTTCCTGTATAGACAATCTGACCAGTCTCCGCAATTCCCTGCTCTCGAATGGCTTGGAGAGGTAATTATTGACATCACCTTCTTTGAATGCCTCAAGGACAATCTCCTGTGTTCCAAAACCGGTTATAAGAAGGGCGGCTATATAGTTTCTGATCTCTCTTGCCTTTTTGATGACCTCAATTCCATCTATACCAGGCATCCTGTAATCAGCGATGACAATATCATAATCATTTTTCTCAATTAGCTCTATTGCCTGATAGCCATCACCGGTTATATCAATATGATATCCATCAAGCTCCAGAAAGCTCTTGATTAAATTTCTTACTTCAACCTCATCATCAACAACGATTACCCTGATTTCCTTTTTCACTTTAAACTCCTATATCCTTGCATATAAGTATATATTATAATCATTATAAACCTTTTTTATCCGAAATGTCAATACTATGTAACGAGTGCATTTACTATTTTTTGGTTTTCGGACACCGCATACTATATGCTGGTTGACACCTACCTATGTATACAATATATTGTGTTATTTCCAGAACCGCAAATACACCTGTTCGTGATAGCATCAAGATTTAGAATATTCAAGATACCCTTATTTTCATAAGATCCTCTGCCAGGATAATCTCTCCATCGAATACCTCTTTACACTGGCTTAGGATATCAACGCTATCACATGGAGGATAAAAGTGAGTAAGAATCAATTTTTTGCAGCGAGATTCAGAGGCTATTCTCCCGGCCAGGGAGGGTGTCAGGTGTCCTTCAACCTTCATCTCATTAGGAAAAGAACATTCCAGTACCAAAAGGTCCGCCTCCTCTGCCAGGGCTACTATGTTTCTGCAGTAATCTGTATCACCGGAAAAGACTATGGATCTCCCATCACCCGACTCTATTCGATACCCTATACTCTCCCGGATATGTGCCATCGGTTTAGCAATTATATTAATGGCACCGCAGGAGATCCTTTCATCGGTGATCTCCTTCAAGGTAAGACAATAAGAAGAAGGCTCTATCCACTCCCCATATACATTTTTAAGCCTTCTAAAGAAGTCCTTAAATCCCTTTCCGGCAACAATCTGAATATCCTTCTTTCTCATAGCATCTCCATATTTGCAAGTAAAGAGAAAGGGCACTAAATCGATAACATGATCAGGATGGATATGGCTGTAAAATATATAATCGATATCCCTATAGCTAATCCCTATCTGAATCAACTTCCCCAGCGTACCAGAGCCACTGTCAAATAGGAGTATCTTCCGTCCAACCCTTATAACCAGTCCTGGCGAACCTCTTCTCTTTGATGGAACACATGTCCCTGAACCCAATATGATCAATTCCATCTATTCCCCGATCTTGCGAATTATCTTCTCAGCAATCTCTTTTGATTTCACACGATAGGTTTTGTTTTTAATCTCTCTCTTGACCTTAACTAATAAATCTGTTCTCATCTCCAATGATAACAATTTAACCGATCCATTATCCTCTTCATTCATATAAGCATTACTTATAGACAGTCCGCCTTTGGCAGGATTCTTAAGGTTTTTAGTCTCTCTTTGATCTTGATTCCCCTTGAATATAATCATTTTACTTTCTCTTTCCTTTTGTTCCTGTCATTAAATTCTCTTCTCCCTTTTCACTTTCCACCGGCATGAGTATCTCTATATAAGATACATCTTTAAGGTCCGCGATCCAGTTATCGTATCTCTTCTTTATTTTTTCTGCAAATATCCTGTTCCTTATCCCTTCTCTAACTTCATCTATTGATCTGGGAGCTGATTCCTTTTTCCCTTCAACCCTGATGATATGAAAACCATATTTTGTCCTGACCGGATCACTCACTTCCCCTACCTTTAGACTAAACGCTACCTTCTCGAGAGGGGCAAGCATTGTACCCTTTTTAAAGAAGCCGAGATCCCCACCACTGGATGCAGAAGGATCTTCAGAATATATTTTTACCAGTTCAATAAAATCCTCACCCTCACGGACCCTCTTTAGGACCGAAAGCACTTTTTCTCTGATCCTTTCCTCTTCTTCTCTGCTCGTATCTTCATTACAGAGGAAAAGGATATGTCTTATATTCACTTCCTCCGGCATAAGAAAAAAATTAAGATGCTCCTCGTAATAGCCCTTGATCTCATTATCATCAATGCGAATCCTTGATTTTACCTCGTAATCCACTACCTTAGATAAAATGAGTTGTTCCCTGATTCTTGCCCTATAATTATCAATAGTCTGTCCCTCTTTCTCTAAAAGCGTCTCAAGCATCTTATCTGTCAGTGAATTCTTCTCTTTAATGTCTTTAATCGCTGTATAGATATCCTCATCAGTAACCTCTATACCAATCTTCTTTGCGTAATCTAACTGCAGCCTCTCTGCAATTATCATATCTATAACCATTCTCTCTATATCCTTAATTTTTATATCTTTATTCATCTCCGGTCTTATCTTTTCCTTGACCAAAAGGGTCCTTTCCCGGACCTCACTCAAGGTGATAATATCTCCCCTTACCTTTGCCGCAACCCTATCAACAATCTCACATCTGGCATGGGAAGAGACGAGGAGACTGATCACAACAGATACAACAAAGATAATTATAGTAAACTCACTATTCCGACATTTAATATTATAAAAGTATCTTATCATTTATCATAATCCTTGATTTATCCTTCAGCGCCTTTAACCACTCCTTAAACCTGGCATCCTGTTGCTCCTTTAATAATCTCTTCCTGATTATATCTCTTGCCTCGTTAAAATTCATCTTCCTTGCCTCTTTCCTCTCGATGACCTTAAAGATATGAAAGCCATAAGGGGTCTGTATCACCTTACTGATCTTACCTATCTTAAGATCGAAAACAACATCAAACTCCTGAGGCATCTGTCCCCTACTGAAAAAACCTAGATCCCCATCTGATTTCCCTTCAGGGCTGATGGAGATCTCCCTTGCTATCCGGGCAAAATTATCACCTTTAACAAGCCTCTTATATATCTCTTCGGCCTCTGTTTCTATCCCTACAACGATTTGAAGTGCCCGCACCTGCACCGGCTGAAAGTATTTCCCGGAATTTGCCTTATAGTACTCCCTCAATTTCTCATCACTCACCTCGATGCCCTTATTTACTTCCTCTGTTATTAGCTTTTTTATTAGTAATCTCTCTTTTATCTTTTCTTTCCATTGATCCGGAGTGATCTTTTCAACCTCCAGTTTCCTCTTAAGCCCTTCTCCTTGATAATCATCCGTTATCTCCTTGATCACGCTCTCTACCTCAGAATCGGTTACATATATATTTTTTCTTTCTGCTTCTTGAAAGAGAATTATTTTCTCAATCAACTGGCTCAGGACATTCATCCTCAGATCCTTAAGCCTCTTCTCCTCTATTGGTTCATACAATCTATATCTTTCCTTTAGATCCTCAACCCCTCTGTTTATCTCGGATAAGAGTATCTCCTTCCCGTTTATCAGGGCAGCAATTTCATCCCTCTTCTCCGTGATATTGTCAATCTTCTCCCCGCATCCACTAGTGTACAACAAAACCAATACCGACATACCTATCAATAATAAGGAATAGTTTCTTATCAATTTGCTCACCTTTAAAATCTATATAAATGTTCGGCCATTAGCTATCACCTGTCAGCAAGAAATAATAAAACAATAAGTTATACATATACACCTTTTCTTTAAATTGATGGTTATGTTTTATGTTTTCTGATTTTAGCTGAACGCTTACAAACTTATTATACCTTTACAATGATATTATTGTCAAGGGTCAGCAATTCCCTGTGAATTGCAGCATACTGTTAATTAAGGCGTTACAATAAATAGATTAAAATAATGTAACTACTCAGGTCTCCCCCTTTGAAAAAAGGGGATGTCCATTTTTTTTATGTTGTAAAGAGGGAACTTAATATATATAATCTTAACAGGCATTAAATATTCAAAACAACTTTTAAGGAGACAAAATGGATTGCCCGAAATGTTATGACCAGTTTAAAAACCATATACTGGAAGGAAAACTCTATCACAAATGTCATGGCTGCGGTAGTTTATGGTTTGATAAAGGGGAACTATCGCAGATAATGCAGGCAAAAGACTGGTTTAAAATCGATTCTAAACATGAAGAAGCATCTACAAAAATTGATAGAAGCAGCTTGCTATGCCCTCGTGATAAAGAAACATTGCATACCCTGGAATACGAACATGAAACTGGCATAAAAATAAATGTTTGTCCTGAATGCCAAGGATTGTGGCTGGATGCCGGCGAGGTTCAAGCTATACACAAAATCAGCGAAACCTGGCTGGAAAAGATTAAAGAAATAATAGAAGAAGAGTTAACAGCAGTAGAACTCTTTTTAATTAAAATAGGTCCCTCCTTACCAAAATAAAAGTTTTAAATGATTCACTACAGAATTCACAGAGTGAGCGCAACCTTTGCTGCACTACGTAGAGCAGTACCTATATTCCCTGGCTGTGCTGCTTCCCCAACAGGATAAACCTCCGGAATCTTCTGTTTGAGCGGGTTCAGCAAGGAGTCTTCGGGTAGAGATCCAATAGACAGGATTACTGAATCTGCCTTCAATGAAGAACGATTACCCTCTTTATCCTCGATCCGGACTGCACCGGACTCAATTGCCGTTACCCTGGTCCCGGTCATTATCTTAACATTCTTTTCCTTTAAGCGATCCAGCAGCTCCTCTCCCGGGATACTCTTCATTCTTTGCAGGACAGATTCAAGGATCTCTATGATAGTGATTTCTCTGTCATCTGATGCCAGCATATCTGCTGTCTCACAACCGATATCACCCCCGCCAATGATAATAATCCTTTTACCAGGGTCAGGTCTGTGTTTATATACCTTACGAACTTCATAGACCGGTGGCATGGACAAACTTGTTTGTCCGTGTAAATCCTTTCCCGGGATATCTTTAGGATGAGAGCCTGCGGCCAGAACAACCGCATCAGGAGATTCAGCAATGATATCCTCTAATCCGGCCTCTTTATTCAAGATCACCTTTACATTGGTCAGTCCCAGCATATGATTAAGGTATCGGAGTAACTCTTTGACCTCACCTTTAAAGGGCGCACGGTCAGCAAGCAGGAACTGCCCACCAGGGCTGTCTTCCTTTTCAAAGAGGATGACCTGATGGCCCCTCTGACTTGCAAGGATAGCTGCCTGCATCCCGGCAGGCCCACCACCAATCACCGCCAATTTTTTCCTCTTTTTTGCGGGAGTTAACTCCAGGAGGTATTCCTGACCGGCAAAAGGATTTACACTGCAACCTCTTCCCAATCCCGCTGCTCCATTTTCAAAACAATCCTCAAGACAGTAGATACAGCCCCTTATCTCTTCACGCCTTCCCTGGAGGGCCTTCAGGGGAAGATAGGGATCTGCCACCAATGCCCTGGCCATGGCAACGAAATCGGCCTTTCCTTCACTGATAATTTGATCAGCCAGTTCAGGGGTATTGATCTTTCCAATAGCCACTACAGGAATATCCACGACCTCCTTGATCCCGTTAGCCAGATGAACGATAGGACCCGGCTTAGAGGAATGGATCGGTATGGTCTTTATCTTTGTCTCCTTATTTCCGGCATTGGCTATAATAGCATCTGCCCCGGCAGAGGCCGTCATCTTAGCAATCTCTCTCGAGTCATTAAGTGATAATCCACCGGCCATATATTCATCACAGACCAGTTTGACCATAACCGGAAAGTCCTTTCCTGCTTCTTGCTTGACCTTTTGAATCAGTTCGACCAAAAACCTTGCACGATTTTCTATAGGACCTCCAAAATCATCACCTCTCTTGTTTGAAAGGGGTGAAAGGAGTTGAGAGATCAAATCACCATAACCGGCCTGTATCTCTATTCCATCGTAGCCGGTTTCTCTGGCCATCCCGGCCCCGGAAGCCATCTTGACAATAATCTCCCTTGCATCATCTGCTGTCATGTAATTTACCAGTGGCTGAACCCATTTACCCTTTTTCTGCCTTGCCCCATCTGCTTTCTCATCACATATCCTTTCCTTTGGATAGTTAAGGTGCATAAAAGCCACTGCCCCCTCTTTGTGAATCACGTTCAAGAGCTTTTGAATACCTTTAACATAGGATGGCTCATCTATACGTAACTCATTCTTTCCTTTATATGCAGCAGGATAATCAAGGCAGGGGCAATCCAGGACTATCATGGCCGCCCCGCCCCCGGCCCTTTCCTTATAAAAGGCCAGCATCCGGTCATTTACACGACTATCCTGAGAATATTTGGTCGGGTAAAGGGGCATTATGATACGGTTTCGAAGTCTTAATATCCCGATATTTCCCTCTTGAAAAAGGTTATCAAATGGCATTATATTCTCCATTTTTACTTAGGGACTGTAAAATTATTACTTTACAGTCCCTTATTGTTAGACGGTATTGCTTCATCCTTTACTTTAAGGACTTTTTCTCCTGATATAACAGCTTTCAGCCACATGAAACCAAACTTCATCAACTCCAGTTCATCTTTTTTTATACTCTCAATAACCTCGTTTTCGATATCAAAGGTCTCAAGAAACCTACTTTCAAATACAAACCGTTTAAAGGCATCAAGGTTATAACTCCCCATAAAGATCATCTTCGCGATATTATCATCGAGCATCTTCTGTTTCTGCAAAATCTTATCTAATATGATCTCCATCCAGGGGTAATTCATTTCATTATAGATGTCAAGCCCTTGATTCTTTTTCCATTCCCTTACTGTCCACTCCTTATCCGTATTAAACCCGATGCAATAAGGCTCTCTAACAATAAAATAGATTTCTTTATGGCAAGCCGCCTTATCTTTGTCGTTAGTGGTTGCCTGGCCCAGGGGGTAAACCCGGCAAGAGCTGGGCCTGTCTTCATATATCTTACATCCCTCTGAACTGGCAAAGGGACAAGTTCGCTTTTCATCATCTGTCATCTGGAGCATGACGACCGGGATCGCGGTTCCCTCTTTTAAGGGAGAGGTTGTGTATTGCATTAAAAAGTCTTCGGAGGAGAGTTTTAACCTCTTTTTCATGCGGAAGATATCGTAAGGGGTAAGCATGAGATTGAGATTACTGCAACATTGAATAGAGCATTCAATCTCTTTACCGCAAGAAAACTTAAACTTATCATGCAAGTCAAGCATGGGGAGTCTTTCGTCATCTTTATTACTATTGTTAATACAATCCATCTTTTTTGTCCTTTCTTTTTTAAAGTTTTGCCACAGAGGACACAGAGTTTACTTTTTATTTTCCTCTGTGCTCTCTGTGTCCTCTGTGGCAAATTATTACGATTTCAGGAAGCTCTTTCCTGCCCCTGCACCTTTTACTCCAAATATCCCGGCTATTGTCTCGCCCACATCGGCAAATGTCTCTCTTGTCCCAAGATTTATCCCTCCTTTTATCATTTTACCATAAACGAGCAATGGCACATATTCCCTGGAATGGTCAGTACCGGGGGTAGTCGGGTCGCATCCATGATCTGATGTAATTATTAAGAGATCGTCTCTTTTTATACCCGACCATATCTCGGGTAATCTCGCATCAAACACCTTCAGGGCATCTGCATATCCCTCTATATTATTTCTATGACCATACTTTGTATCAAAATCATTGAGATTGATAAATATCAGACCACTATCTATCTTTTCCAAATAGTATAAGGTCTTATTTATACCATCTTCATTCTCTTTTGTATGGATCGACTCAGCTATCCCCTTCCCTGCAAATATATCTTCTATCTTACCTATTCCAATTACATTGATATTATTCTTTCTCAGATTATCAAGGGTAGTTTCCCTGAATGGTTCCACAGAATAATCCCTTCTTCTCTCTGTACGAACAAAGGAACCCGGTTTTCCAGCAAATGGCCTGGCAATTACCCTGCATACATTACATGGAGGTTTTAATATCCCCCTGGCAATCTCACACATATGATATAAATCATCTACATGAATGATCTCCTCATGGGCGGCAATCTGAAATACACTATCTGCCGAGGTATAGATAATGGGAAAACCGGTTTTTATATGTTCTCTGCCTAATCTTTCTATTATCTCTGTTCCTGATGCCGGTCTATTCCACAATATCTCCCTTTTTATAGCCTTCTTGAATGGTTCCATTATATCCGGAGGAAAACCATCCGGATATAATGGAAAAGCTTTATCCAGAACAAGCCCCATCAACTCCCAGTGACCCGTAGTAGTATCCTTTCCCTTTGATTTCTCTGCCATCCTCCCAAAAGAGGCCATCGGCTCCTTTACGCATCTGATCCCCTCAAAATCCCCGATACAGCCCAACCCCATCCTTTCCAGATTGGGTAGGGCTATACCTCCTGATCTCTTTGATATATTGCCCAGTGTATTGGTCCCCGCATCTTTATATTCCCCTGCATCTGGCAATTCTCCAACACCAAAACCATCCAGAATAATCAATACAACCCTTGATCTATCCATTATAGGAAAACCTCAAAATCAGGGTTACAACGTCTCCTTAATATCTTCCATATGTAAGCCATTAGGTTCTTTATACCACAGATAGGAAGGATTGAACAGCCTCGTCTCATGCTTTTAGGGTGATAAGTTCTACTTTTTTAGCATATCTATAAAGCTCTCTATCCTTATCTTACTCCTTGCATCAAGCCTGGAAGGGATATCGCACTCCAGTGTCAGGATAGGGATATCAAGCTTATCCCGTATTATAATATCCTCTATCTGCCGGTGACAGAATGATTGTATATAGTGGATCAACCCATCGATTTTTCTTGAATCAATCTCCTTTCTGATATCCTCGATCCTTTTAAAGATATCATATGGGTATGTGTACAAACGGTATTGCTCTACAAGATCGTCTGTCTTAAACGGCATACTGAACTGTCTCTGTACCTCATTGTAGATCACCCTTCCACCATTATCCTCTATGAATTGATACAGATCTTCGACTATGGGAGGCACACCAATATAGCCCAGACGGACATCCTCCTCAATCATCTTTCTTTCTGAACTCTCCTTAAGGAATCTATCCACCTTTTCCTCAAATCTTGCAATATCTCCCTCCATATCGCTGGTACTGATATTGTAATAATGGTTCTCAAAGCCTGTGATCAGATTCTCTTTCCATGTCATCTCATCTATCCGATAAACCTTAGCCCTTATCCTATCCAGTTTTACTTTCATATCATGGGCGCACTCCCATGATGTATGAAGATGATTTATAAGTCGTTCCATCTGGAGCCTGAGAATACCCTCATCCCGGTCAAGTGGGTAGGCAAAGGGGATCGTCTTTATTCCACGGAGTTGATATACCTCCATCAGTACACGGGTATTACTGCAATCTCCTTGAGTAACACCTATAACCTCCTCTATACCGGAATCTAAGGCTATCGAGTATAAGCCCTTTATCCATGAGCAGAAATTTCTGGGGAAACCATCTATCTCTGCCCTCTCAATGAGACCCATCCTGTGTACATTGGATATAAAAATATTATTAAGATCAATAGGGATAGCTCCTGCAGCATAGATAATCTCAATAGGGACGGTAGTAGTTATTCCTATCCTTCTTTTTTCTTTGCCTTGCATATATATGCCCCAAAAATTATACAATTTATTGAAATATAAGAGATATTCAGATGCTTTCTCATTTTAAGCATTTCTGGAATAATGGTATGAGGTAATCATGGTATGATAACTTTGTACATAAGTCTATCATTTATGAACATCAAAGTAAAGAGGATTTTGCCAGTGAACACTTTGACGGTTTCCCATAACCCATTACCATCATTCTGATATTTCCATTATTCCAATTTCGTCGCAAAGCGAGGTTCAATTTTCCGGACATTCTCCAAAAAATAAATACAGCGCTGTAATATACTGAAAATAAAGTAGGAATAAGATTAATACACCTGGAAAAGGGCTCCTCACCATGTTATAATGAGTTTAAAAAAATGTAACTATTCAGCTATTCATCCCCCCCTTTAGCAAAGGGGGAGACCTGAATAGTTACAAAAAAATAACAAGTTAAACACATGTTTTAGGTCAGACACCGGTTATGAGTCATAAGTTATATAAGAGAGCAAAAGGTCTCCTTGCGGGAGAAGAGGGCGCTGTTGTCAAAGACTTTGGCGGGAGGATAACCATTGCACTCTCTTACCCCAACACCTATTATGTAGGGATGTCCAATCTTGGATATCATAAGATATATTCCTTACTTAACAGAAAAAATGATGTCCTCTGCGAGAGGGTCTTCCTCCCGGCTGAGGAAGAGATAGACATATTAGAGGGGAGCAGGACCCCCCTCTTTTCCTTAGAATCCCAGACACCTGTAAATAGATTTGACATAGTGGCATTCTCTGTCACCTTTGAGACAGATTATCTTCATATACTTAAGATACTGGAGCTTTCCCGCATCCCCCTGAAGAGCGAGGAAAGGACAGATAAGGACCCGCTAATCATTGTGGGAGGGATCTGCCCCAGCTTTAACCCCGAACCCCTGGCCTCCTTTATAGATGTTGCTATCATCGGTGAAGGAGAAGAGGTGGTTCCGGAGATGATAGAGGTATTACGTCAGGTGCGCCCGCATGAGGACAGGAAAGAATTCATCATAAGGCTTTCACAGATAGAAGGGATATATATACCCTCTGCATACCATATAAGCTACACTGCTGCCGGAGAGGTAGCAAGTGTAGAGCCGGATGACGGCTTTCCCAAAAAAATAAGGAAGCGGTGGCTAAAGAATATAAACAAATCCCCAACTACATCACAGATAATCACACATAATACAGTCTTTGGTGACATGTATCTTATAGAGATCGGCAGGGGATGTGGACGACACTGCCGTTTTTGCGCAGCAGGGTATATCTATCGTCCACCAAGAAACTATGATCTCGACCTCCTCCTGAGGGAGGGAAAAAAGGGTCTTATATATAGAGAAAGGATCGGTCTTATAAGTTCTGCTATCTGCGATTACCCCCGTATAGATGAACTCTGCGAAGGTCTGGAAAAGATGGGGGCAAAGATTTCTGTCTCATCTGTCAGGATTGATTCTGTTTCTGAGAGGATGATCAGGTATTTAGTCTCAAGCGGCAGCAAGTTAGTCTCCATTGCCCCTGAGGCAGGGGCAGCGGATCTGAGAAGGGCTATAAACAAGGAGATGTCAGAAGACGGGATATTGAATGCTGTTGAACTAATTATCGGCCATGGCATACCAAACCTCAAGCTGTACTTTCTTATCGGGCTTCCGGGAGAAAAGGATGAAGACATAGATGAGATTATCAACCTGACAAAAAAGATCAAGCATATCATCACCAAAAAGGGAAAAGAGAAAAAAAGACTCGGGATCATGACCATCAGTATAAACACATTTATTCCGAAACCATTTACACCTTACCAGTGGGAGGGGATGGAAGATATTGCATCACTCAACAGGAAGATAAAGTATATTAAAGCAGGGTTGAGGAGGATGAGCAATATAAAGGTGATACACACTCTTCCTAAGCTGGGATTTGTCCAGGGACTCCTCTCCATGGGTGACCGCAGGGTAGGTGAGATACTCCTTGCAGTACACCGTATGAAGGGGGATTGGCACAGGGTATTCAGGGAACTCAAACTCAATCCCGGGTTCTATGTATACAGGAAAAAAAGATTTGATGAGGTACTCCCCTGGGATCACATAGATATAGGTGTCAAAAAGGAGTATCTTATCGAAGAGTGTATCAGGGCAAGAAAGGGCATCACCACTTCCCCCTGTCCTGGTAAGGGGGTATGTAAGAGGTGCGGAGATTTCTATTGTCCGGATAATCATTAATATTTTCTAATAAGCCCTATAACCACACCTAAGATTTTAAAATCACCTGATGTGATTTTAATAGGTTTCATAGAGGGATTTGACGGCCTTAACTCAACCCCGTCTTTTGTCTTGTAAAACTTCTTTAAGGTTGCCTCATTATTAATCAGTGCTGCCACCATCTCATTATTGCTAGCCGTCACCCTTTTATTAATAATCACAATATCACCATCATGGATACCATCACCAATCATAGAATCACCCTTTACCCTCAGGCAAAAACTCTCTCCTCTTCCCAGGTATTCCTGTGGAACCGAAATGGTCTCAATATCCTCAACCGCCTCGATTGGCTCTCCTGCTGCAATATTCCCTAATACTTTGACATAAACAGCAGGGGTACCATGTTCAATCAGGGTAATGGCCCGTTTCCTATTAGGTTGGACAGATATTACCCCTTTTTCTTTAAGCTGTTTTATATGCTTGGTCACAGAGTTAAAAGAGCTAAACCCAAACCGTTTCCGTATATCATCATAGTTGAACTAAACCGCTTCGCGGTAATTTTTTTTCACTTTCCACTCAACCCCCTCATTTTCAATAAAATGGTTATTGAACCTACTCCGAAA
>QIDP01000044.1 GCA_003229375.1 Nitrospirota bacterium | reverse complement strand
TTCTGGATGAACGAAATTATTTTCATTTCGCTTGAACATTTTGAGCATTGAAGAGGGTTAGTCAAAAATAACTTCTGTATAAGCCGTGCCCAGTATTTATTCTTTCTTCTCTTCTCAGCAGCTTCAATAATCTCAACCTCTGTAAGGTTATTGGCTTTACCGATGGAGATATCATCATTATTAACCCTTATCTGAAACCAGAACATAATGATTATGTGGTTGTTTCTAATGAGGAGGGAGAGGCAACTTTCAAGCAACTCAAAAAGTATGGCAGAACACGAGTATTACATCCTCTAAACCCCAAATACGATGACATTGAACTTAGTAAAGAGATTGAATATAGGATAGTTGGCCTGGTAGTAGAGAAAAAGAAAAAGTACAGATAATCTCAAAGAGGACAGAAGTAGAGAAAGCAATAGTAACGACAAATCTGAAAACCTTTCGGTTATTGAGCGTCATACCTTGCATTTAAGTATAAAGAAAGTTTATTCAAATAATTCACGAGGGATACGTAGGAAGCAGGGGGACATTAAGACCCGGTGATAAACCGGCAGCAGAACCAGAAAAAGACATAGAGATAATAGTGAACTATTACCACTACCGTCCATAGGAAAGTCTGTTAGCTAACTGGATCGGCAGTCCTTCTTCCAATATCTTCTCCTGAGCCCTATCAATATTATATGAAACCCTCTTTATCTCTATAGTCTCTGCCTCTGAATCGTATACAGCAAAAGAAGCCCTTGGGTCCCTATCTCTCGGTTGCCCGACACTCCCGGTGTTTATAATATATCTGCACCCCCGATTAAGTCTTTTCTCTCCCTTGTATATCGTTATATCCCCGTCACTATCCTTCTCTATAATCATAGGGAGATGAGAGTGGCCAATAAAACATATCTTTGTATCAAAGAAATTGAAGTTTTCAACAGCATCAGAGATATTTATAATATAATGCCACTTATCAGGTTCCTTTGGAGATGAATGTACAAAGGTAAGCCCTTCATAAGTCAAATTCACGCTCAACCCCCTCAGATACTCCCTATTTTTCTCTGTCAGATTTTTCTCTGTCCACAATATAGCCTCCTTGGCAGAGGGATTAAAGTATGTTATATCTGTCAACCCGATAGCGGCATAATCGTGGTTGCCGGCCAGGGTTAGAGATCTATCTACAATGGATTTTACCGTCTCTATTACCTCATTAGGATTCGCACCATAACCAACTATGTCACCTAAGAAAACTAACCTATCATATCTTAACCTTTTTATCTCATCCAGTACGGCCTGAAGTGCCTCTAAATTTCCATGCACATCAGAGAAAACAGCATATTTCAAGTTGTAAATCCTCTCTCTATCCAAAGTCTGTGGAGATATCTATCTTATTCTTCCTATTAAACCTCTCCACAGAGTACTTAACAGCTCTATTAAGCATATTAATCTTTACTCTATCATTCTCAATTATCTTTACTGCAAAATCTTTCTCATCCCTTAAGACCCAGGAGAATCCCTTTAACATCCCGTCCATAATATCCTCAACAATACGGGCATAATCGAGATCAGATACATTCTTTATAAATATCTCCATCACAAAATCATAAATATTTAACTTTGAAATAACACCTATAAGATTAGAATAGATATGCGATATCTTTGAAGAACTGAGATTGGTGCTCTTCCCCATCCCCAATAACAATATCTTGTCAGGTGATATCTTATTCTGACTTGGCAGAAGGGTCTTCTCTCTAAATGATCCTGATATCTTCTTTTGTTTAATAAGATTTGATATCTGTCCATTTAATAACCAGTCTATGATACCGGCGTGTCCTTTCAGGGGAATCACATCCTTAAAAAAGGTTACAACAGCTAGATCGGTCTCTGTTTTAAGTAATTCTTGAGAGAGAATCTTTATCTTTATCAATCAGGTTCTCCTTCTCAATCTCTTTCCTTATCTTATCTAAGACGCCGTTAACAAATGCTGCAGAATAATCTGTGCCAAATTTCCTGGCAATCTCAATCGCCTCATCTATAGTAACACTGGTGGGAATATCATCCATTGAAAGGAATTCGTTGACCGCAATTCTCAGAATATTCCTCTCCACAATCCCTATCCTGTCCAAATGCCAATGTTCGCTGCACCCTTTGATAAGAGAGTCTATTGTCTCTATATTTTCAACCGTACCTGTTACTAACCTCTCAGCAAAGAGTCTTATATCCTCCGGATAACTCTTATATGCCCAAAAGGGGCCAAAGATTTCTATAGGATCCTCTTTGGTAATATCACTCTGATAAAGGATCTTCACAGCAAGTTCTCTTGCCTTTCTACGCCTTCTCATAACAATATGTGTATCCGTTCACAGTTATCAATATGTAAGAGCCTGCCAGATATTCGAGTGTTTCACTTTTATATCTTCTCATATAAATTTACCATCTCTATTGCAGAGATAGCTGCATCCCAACCTTTGTTCCCGGATTTGGAGCCTGCCCTCTCTATCCCCTGCTCAATGGTTTCTGTTGTCAGCACCCCAAGTATAACAGGGATACCTGTCTCCATAGATATACCGGCTATCCCCTTAGTCACCTCAGATGCAATATATTTATGATGTGAGGTATCCCCCTGTATTATAGCACCAAGGCATATAATAGCATCATATCTCTTCTCCAGTGCCATCTTTTTCGCCACATAAGGTATCTCAAATGAACCCGGAACCTTTACTATTTCGATATCCTTATCCTTGACACCATTTCTGATAAGGGCATCTATTGCCCCCTCTAAGAGACGTCCTGTAATAAATTCATTAAAGCGGCTTATCACTATACCAAATTTATAACCACTCCCTTCCAGATCTCCTTGAATAATCTTTGGCATTTATAATACCTCCTTTCTCTTTTTATACATTACTTATCAAATGCCCCATTCTCTCCTGTTTTGTCTTAAGATACCTCATGTTATCCTTACGAGGCATGACCTCTATAGGTACCCTATCCACTATCTTTAATCCGTAACCCTCAAGACCAATGATTTTTCTGGGATTATTCGTCATAAGTCTTATCCTGCCAACACCTAAGTTTGCCAATATCTGCGCCCCTATTCCATAATCCCTCAAATCAGGCTTAAACCCCAAAATCTCATTGGCCTGAACAGTATCTTTCCCCTCGTCTTGCAGAGAGTATGCCTTGAGCTTGTTAACCAGTCCTATACCGCGTCCCTCCTGATAAAGGTAGAGGAGAACGCCACTACCCTCATCTGATATCATCTTCAATGCCTTGTGAAGCTGTTCCCCGCAATCACACCGATAAGAACCAAATACATCTCCTGTTAGACACTGGGAATGGACCCTGACCAGGACATCTATATCAGACCGGATATCTCCTTTCACCAATGCAAGATGTACATCTTCATTCAAGGTATTCTTGAATGCAATGGCATCAAAGGTACCAAATTCTGTGGGAACTTTTGTAACCGCAACTCTCTCAATAAACGTCTCCATCTGCATCCTGTATTCTATCAAATCCTTGATAGTGACCATCTTCAGACCAAACTCCCCGGCAAATTCTGTCAATTGAGGAACACGCGCCATTGTCCCGTCATCGTTCATAATCTCACATATTACACCTGCAGGGTACAGACCTGCTAAACGTGCCAGATCTACAGAACCCTCTGTCTGTCCTGTCCTGACCAGTACCCCACCCTCGTTTGCCCTGAGAGGGAATACATGTCCTGGCTGGACAATATCTTCTTTTTTGGTTGCAGGATTTATCGCTGTAAGGATAGTAACTGCCCTATCTGCAGCAGATATTCCGGTAGTAACCCCATCCTTTGCATCAATAGAGATCGTAAAGGCTGTGCCAAAGTTCGAGGTATTCTCATTCACCATCATAGGGAGTTGAAGCTCCTCAACCCTCTCAGGTGTCAGTGTTACGCAGATTAACCCCCTCCCATGCTTTGCCATAAAGTTAATGATCTCCGGTGTAACCTTTTCTGCGGCTATCGTAAGGTCCCCTTCATTCTCTCTATCCTCATCATCCACAAGGATAACCATCTTACCTTGCCGGATATCCTCTATTGCATCAGAAATTTTATCAAATGACATAATATCCTCCTTTTCTCTTAAAATGCCCCCACGCAATTTTCGATTTTCAATTGACGATTTATCCTCTTCCTCTTAAAATACCCTTTTTCACCCTCTCCCACGGACAAACAAGTTTGTCCATGCCACCCACTCATAAACTCATTCACCCATAAACTCATAACCTAAATAAACCCATGCTCCATAAGAAATCCACGGTCTATCTCTTTTCTCTTCTCTTTACCTCTATCATTATACATAAACCTTTCTATATACTTCCCTATAAGATCTGCCTCCAGATTTACCCTTGCACCTATCCCTTTTAGCCCAATAGAGGTCTTCCGGGCAGTATATGGGATAACAGATACCTTAAAGCTGCCAGAATCACGGTCAGCCACTGTAAGACTGATACCGTCAACTGTGATAGAACCTTTTATTATAACATATCTCATCACCTCATCCGGTGATTGAATAGTCAGGGTAACCCCCCCGGATCCACCTTGCTTATCCCTTATCACACCAACTCCATCAATATGACCACTGACTATGTGACCGCCAAACCTGTCATTTACCCTCAGGGCCCTCTCCAGATTCAGTGGATCACCCACTTTCATCTCCCCTAAATTGCTCCTACTTAATGTCTCAGAAGAGATATCTGCTACAAAGGATGATCTATTATACTCCACAACCGTCAGACACACTCCGTTTACAGCTATACTTTCACCCTCGCTTAATTCAGGCGGTATCATACTGGCCTTAACATACAGTTTTGCATGTTTTCCAATCTTAAAAAGATTTTCGACCTGCCCTATCTCTTCTACAATCCCTGTAAACATAATTAGTAGTGCCTAAAGTGAGCTAAAGTGCCTAAAGTGAACTAAAGTTTAAAATTATGTTCCATTAACTTTAGGCACTTATAAACAAGCTATCATCTCTGGTGATAATTGATGACTATAATCTTTTTAGGTATCCCTCTATCATTACATCATCCCCTATCTGCTGCATATGGATATCCTTAAGTAGAATGGCATCGCCTAAACTCTCAATACCTCTCCCGCCTACTATCCCCGGGGCATTCACCCCACCTATGATCTTGGGTGCGAGGAAGAGGATAACCTTATCCACAATACCTGCCTCTAATGCAGAGGCATATACCTCTGATCCACCCTCAATCAATACACTCGTAATCCCCATCTCACCCAATCTCGCCATCAGCTTATCCAGATCAACCCTTTGATCCTTCTCTTCAACTATCAATACCCTGACACCCATTCCCTCCAGTATCTTGATCCTTTCAGTATCTCGTCTTTCTGTTGTGACGATGATATTATCAGATCTTGAATCCACGGTTAATACCTTTGATTCTAAAGGTATTTTAAGTGAGCTATCGAGTATTACCCTTTTAGGATCCTTTATCCCATCTTCTCCCGGCCGGACAGTAAGCCGGGGATCATCCTTTATGACAGTACCAAGGCCAACCATGATCGCATCCACCTCTCCCCTGATCCTGTGAACAACCTCTCGTGAGCTTTTGCCGGTTATCCAGCGGGACTCGCCAGTATGAGTAGCAATCTTTCCATCAAGGCTGGAACCAGCCTTCATAATAACAAAAGGTCTCCTTGTAGTTATATACTTCACATAAATCTCATTGATCTTTCTGCAATGCTCCTCTAATATGCCAACCTCTATATGGATACCAGTGCCTCTTAACTCCTCTATCCCCTCTCCTGAGACCAATGTGTTTGGATCTCTCATGCCGACAACAACCCTTTCAATCCCGCTCTTTATGATGGCACCGGTACATGGGGGTGTCTTCCCATAATGACAGCAGGGCTCAAGATTTACATAAAGTGTCCCCCCTCTTGCCCTCTCACCAGCATCTCTCAAGGCATTTATCTCTGCATGAGGATCACCTGCCCTTTTATGATACCCCTTCCCAACTACAGCAGAATCCCTGACAATAATAGCCCCGACTATCGGATTCGGACTTGTCCTTCCTTTCCCTTTTAATGCCAGATCAATGACCTGGTTCATGTATGCTTCACTATTCATCTTTATTCGTAACTACTCAGGTTGTTTAGACTGTAGTCTGTTAGGATTGCGCAAAGAACGAATCAAGGCTCCCAACACCTTTTCAGACTCACAGCCGGCAAAATTGTTTTCATGCAAGTATCCTAAACGCTTCGATAGGCCGAATTGATAATGCAATTCCCTTATTTGTATGATTTCGCATGTTTTTTCCTCACTATTCAGCTAAATACCTATAGACTATCCACCTGAGTAGTTATCTTTATTCAAATATTCAAAAAAAAACCCGAAGATATAATAATCTTCGGGACATTAATTATAATACTACACACTTTTTTCTCTCTATATTTTCATATGACAAATACACGCCATTATCAGTCAAAATACCCGACAACATACGCAGGCTAAAGCCCGCGGCTACCACGGATTTTTCCTTCTAACCTTGTGTAATTTTATTATCTGAAAATATATACCTTCTTCCATCCAGACTTTCACTGTCGGCCCCGGAATCAAACCGGATCAATCCTGCCTGAACTTAGCAGGACTCGCGGGCTATACCGCCGATCGGGAATTTCACCCTGCCCCGAAGGTCTCAATATTCTATTGTATTGAGACATAATACCTGAAAGTTACCCCATTGTCAACGATTTTCTTATTTAGAGTCCGTCCATTAATGGCCATTTTGTCCCAATGCGGCGTTGAAAAATAATTTTAATCCCCGGAGTAGTAAGACTACATTTAAAAATTTGACAACATTTGAAACATTTGAGTTTGTGACTCAGTAAGGGCTCGCTCAAAAATGCCCTTGATTATCCCCTTTTGTGCAGTTATAATGTAAGTTATCATATTATCGTAAAAACTTGTTATCGTAAAAACTTGAAATTTCGTTTTTCTTAATCTAAATAGAGGTAATATTGTGAAAAAAATGTTGCTCTTCTTTTTCCTGATTGGAATGAGCGTTTTCCTTTTGAATGGCTGTATGATGATGGGTATGCATGGAATGTCAGGTCATGATGCATCGAATCCCATGTCCCCACCAGGCAATATGATTATCAAAGAAGTCCATAGCAATAATGTAGACATTACGTTGAAAATTCCACCGCTATTGACGGATTTGAAATCGAGCATAACATTGCAAATTTATGATACAAAGAGTGGCCTGCCGTTATCCGGCGCCTTTGTGCTTTTTTCCTTTCGGGAAGCTGGTCAATTGAGGGTTGAGAATGACAAAGAGATAAGCCGTTCGACGCGGGAATATAATGCCTCGGAGACGGCTAACAATGGTACTTATAAGTTGGAGTATATTCCAAAAACAGCAGGTCTTATAGAAATTGGCGCTACAATACAGCTCCCCGGAACCGACACCTCAAATCCTTTGACTGTAATGGCAACGCAACAGGTTGTTCAAGCCAGCGCTTCACAGTCCAAAATGTCAGGTATGAAGCCGATGGCCATAATGGGTGGTGCCGGGATGCTGGTTATGATGGTAGTAATGATGCTGGGCGGGTTCTGGCATTAAAATATTCTTTCATGGAATCCCTGAAATGAAATCAGGATGTATCCACCCCTAACACAATTTCTTATTTACATGCTCAGAAATCCTTGATAATATAATTCTAAATCTTTAGACAGGATAACAAAGATACTATGAATATCCCTTTTTTCAAAATGAGTGGTGGTGGTAACGATTTCATCATCATAGATAACAGGAATGGCATACTAAATGGTGATGATATTAGTGGATTTGTAAAATGCGTCTGCCAGCGGAATATCTCTGTAGGCGCGGATGGTCTGATACTGATAGAGACATCCGGGAAGGCAGATTTCAAATGGAGGTACTTTAACGCCGATGGTGGAGAGGCCTGGATGTGCGGAAATGGGGGAAGGTGTGTCTCACGTTTTGCATACATCAATGGGATCGCAAAGAAGAGGCTCTCATTCGAGACAAAGGTAGGGGTGATTGATGCAGAGATAAGAGGGAGGAGGGTAAAACTCAGGATGCCCCCCCCGCATAACCTGAAAACCGGATTTACCCTTCCTGTTAATGGCGAGCTTCACCACCTGTCGAGTATAAATACAGGCGTTCCTCACACAGTTGAGGCAGTAGATAACCTGGATAATGTGGATGTAGTAAAAATAGGGAGATATATCCGGCATCACGATAGGTTCCAACCAGAGGGAACCAATGCCAATTTCATGAAGACCATAGATCTGCATAATATCTGTATCAGGACATATGAGAGGGGAGTAGAAGATGAAACCCTTGCCTGCGGGACAGGCTCTATTGCAGGGGTATTAATAGCCGCTTCAGAGGGACGGGTAGAATCGCCGGTCTCTGTAAAGACGAGGGGGGGAGATATTCTGAATATATACTTTAAAAGAGATGGATCAGGCTTTAATGATGTCTATCTCGAAGGGGATACAAGGGTAGTATATAAAGGGGAATTGTGGGAGGAAGGATACAAAATAAAAAAAACATAAGATTTCAGAGGAGATGATAACATGTTTCAGGGATCCATTGTTGCACTGGTAACACCTTTCAAAGACGGGAAGATCGATAGAGAAGGATTAAAAAACCTGATAGAATTTCAGATAGAGAATAATACCCATGCTATTGTGCCATGCGGCTGTACAGGGGAGGCAGCAACCCTTTCCCATGAAGAACATAAGAAGGTTTTAGAACTGACACTAGAATTTGTCAATAAGCGGGTACCTGTTATTGCAGGCAGTGGTTCGAATTCCACACACGAGGCAGTGGAATTGACCCGATATGCAAAAGATAGAGGTGCTGATGGGGCATTGGTGATTACACCATATTATAACAAACCCACACAGGACGGCCTTTATAGACATTATAAGGAAATAGCAACCAATGTGGATATCCCGATTATCCTTTATAATGTCCCTGGCAGGACAGGGGTCAACATGCTTCCAGAAACAGTATTGAGATTATCTGAGATAGATAATATAGTCGGGATAAAGGAGGCATCCGGTTCTTTATCACAGATGAGCGATATTATAGGTTTATGCGGAGAGAATCTTGTAGTACTGTCAGGTGATGACTCTGTTATCCTGCCACTACTCTCTATTGGCGGGAAAGGGGTTGTTTCTGTATCTGCGAATATTGTTCCTTCCTATGTGGCACAAATAGTGAACGAATTTAACAAAGGGAATTTCGATGAGGCCCGAAGGCTGCACTATAAACTCCGCTCATTGAATGAGGCGATGTTTTTCGAAACAAACCCTATACCAGTAAAGACATCCCTCTCCCTGATGGGAATCTCAGGAGAATTGAGACTCCCTCTATCACCTATGAGTAAGGCGAATCTTGAGAAACTAAAGAAGGTATTGATGGATTACGGATTGATATAACATAAAAGTTCATATAACCACAGAGAACACAGAGTTTATTTTTAATTTTTTCTGTGACCTCTGTGGTCAATTATTTAAATTTAACAGATGAACTGGTGTCTGACCGAAAACCTATGTTTGAACCAAAACTGCACAGGTACAGGCGCATGAAAATTTTGTAACCGGAGTGTATTAAAATACATGAGGATTACAAAATTTTCATGCAACGCAGTAGATGGGTAGTTTTCGTTCAAACACTAAGGAGAATGTTTATGATAAAGGCTATAGTTAGCGGTGCAGCAGGAAGGATGGGGAGAGGTATTATAAGTATAATAGCAGATACCAAAGGGATAGAGATATGCGGTGGTATTGAGAAGAATGGGGATAGGTCTATCGGGAAGGATATCGGAGAGGTAGCCGGTATAGGGAGATGCGGGATACCCGTATGTGATGATATGGAAGAGATCGTTGATGAATGTGATGTGATTATAGACTTTACAGCCCCCGGTGTATCCATGGAACACCTTGAGATAGCTGCCAGGAAAAATAAGGCAATAGTAATCGGTACAACAGGATTCTCCAGCGGAGAACGTAAAGGGATCGATGGCATGTCTGGCAATCTAAGGTGTGTAATAGCCCCAAACATGAGTGTAGGGATCAATGTGATGTTCAAATTATTAAGAGACGTTGCCTCTATATTGGGTGAAGGGTATGATATAGAGATAGTAGAGGCCCATCACAGGCTTAAAAAGGATGCCCCCAGCGGGACAGCTATAAGGATGGCCGAGATCCTGGCCCATACATTAAAGAGGGATATGGAAAAGGTCGGGGTATACAGCAGGAAAGGGATTATAGGTGAGAGATCAAAGGATGAGATCGGTATACAGACGATCAGGGCAGGGGATATAGTCGGAGAACACACCGTGATCTTTGGTGGCATAGGAGAGAGGCTGGAGATAACCCATCGGGCACAGAGCCGTGATAACTTTGCCGGCGGGGCAGTAAGGGCTGCCATATGGATCGTTGACCAGAGACCCGGGATATACGATATGCAGGATGTGCTTGGTTTAGGAGCTGTCCAAAAATAACTTGTACAGCTCAGGAGAACGTTATGCGTAGATTGATTGAGGAGCTACTGATAAAGATGGGGGAGGATCCAAAGAGGGAAGGTCTCTTAAAGACACCTGAGAGGGTGGAGAATTCTCTCAGATTTTTGACCAGCGGTTACAAACAGGATGTAAAGGAGGTATTAAACAATGCCCTGTTTGATGAGAAATATGATGAAATGGTGATACTGAAAGATATAGATCTGTTCAGTATGTGTGAACACCACCTTATCCCGTTCTACGGAAAGTGCCATATTGCCTATGTCCCTGATGGTAAGTTAGTGGGTTTAAGTAAGATACCCAGGCTTGTAGAGGTCTTCAGCAGGAGGCTCCAGGTTCAGGAGAGACTTACAAGTCAGATTGCAGATTCCCTCCAGGAGGCATTGAATCCTATGGGTGTGGCAGTGGTAATAGAGGCATTCCACCTCTGCATGGCGATGAGGGGTGTGGAGGAACAGAATGCTATTACTATTACAAGTTCAATGCTTGGTGTCTTCAAGAAGGACCCGAGGACACGGATGGAATTCATGAGCCTCATCAAAAAGGGATGAGTTGATTCCTGAACGAGTCCTAATATCAAATATTAAAAAACACCTTTTATCCCGGCACGAAAGGTAATCCCCTGTGCAGGGAAGCCAATAACCTCAAAGTAATCCCTGTCAAAGAGATTATCTGTCTTGCCAAATATTTCAAGCTTGTTTACAGAATGATAGTTCTTTAAGAGTGTATATGTAGCTGTCAGATCGACCTTCTCGTATCCCCCAATACGTCGCCCTATAAATGATCCATCCAATCCTATAAAATCGAAACCATAATCATAATACTGACTGCTCACTATATTTATATTAAGGTTGAGATTGAGTCTATCAATAGGATAGTACTCTATACCAATGTTCCATCTATTCGTTGGACGCTGGGGCAAGGGCTCTCCAGTATTCCTGTTCCTGGTCTCCAGATAGTTATAATTGACCCAGAGGAAGAGATCATATATAGGTCTTATCTTCAGTTCAGCCTCAATACCCCAAATCTCTGCCTTTCCCACATTAGTCACTCTTACTTTTCCTGCATTATCCACATCCACTTCTACAAGGCTTTTCTGTATAAGATCTCTGAAATCCATATGAAAGTATGTTGCCTCAAATTCTATATATCCCTCCCATAGATTCTGCTCCACACCAAACTCGTAATGCTGGCTTTTCTCGGGTCTCAGGGCCGGATTTCCATAAGGACCGGGGGTATAGAGCTCCTGAATCGTAGGAGAACGAAATCCTGTCCCCCAACTCCCCTTAAACTTTGTTCTTACAGGTTCAAATAGATAAGAGGTCGATATCTTTGGATTGGTACTGGTACCAACATCTGAATAATCGTCTACCCTGAACCCGACAGTTAAAAAGAATCTCCTCTTCCAGTTAAAAATATTCTGTAGATAGTAGGCATAATCCGTTCTCATTTTATCGATCATCACCTCTGGTTTCTTGATATACTCTGCTTTATCCTCCCTGTATTCAAAGCCAACTGTAATGGTGTCTCTTTCGTCAAATAGATATATGTTATGCTGGGTTTCTATAACTTTTCTGCTATTATCAAGCCTGTAGATCGTTTCTATAGGCTCTTCAGGGGATGCCCTGTCATCATAAATAAGTTTGTCGTCGACTATTGATCCCTTGATTCTATAATCCCACCAAATAAAAGGGGTGTGCCTGAAGATCACACTATTTAACAAAAATTTCTTTTCAAGAGAGAGGTTTTCGTCAAAGAACAGATGGACCCTTTCATCCGGTGTCAAGTCATAAAAGAAATTTATTGGAAGCTCTTTTTCTGAGTTATAATATCGGGTTGTATATCTCAGCGATACCAGCTCGGCAGCTTTAATTCCTGCCTGCCCTGAAAATGTGATGTTTTTATAAGCATCTCTCTTGAATTGTCCTGCCGATCCTGTCCTTGAAAGGGTGAAGGCATAATCGGTTTTTTTCGTACTCCCTGATATCCCTCCCATCCCGCGAAAGGTACCAAAGTTGCCCCCTTCGGTCTGAAATGATAATCTCTGTTTACCCTTTCCTTGCCCGGTAATAATATTGATCACCCCGCCCATTGCCTCTGAACCGTAGAGAGCACTCTGATTACCCCTTAATATCTCTATCCGCTCTATGTTATCCGCCATAAGGTCTGCAAAATCAAAATCACCTGTCCATGTAGAATTTACACTTACCCCATCAATCAGGATAAGTATCTGATTATTCTCTGTCCCCCGTATCCTGACCCTTGTCTGCTCACCCACGGTACCTGATCTATGGATATCTATCCCTGAGATATTTCTCAAAACCTCCTCAGCAGTAACCGCTTGTTGGTCCTCTATCTCTTCATGAGTGATCACAGTAAGGGAACTTGATACACAACTGAGTGGCTCTCTCAAACGTGATGGGGTTATAACAATAGGTTCGGTCGGCACAATATTTTTCTCTTTATCCCCGCCAAATACAGAAAGAGGATAAAAGAGGATAAAATCAACAATACAGAATGTAAGGATTATTAAAGATAAGATTCCCCTATCCTCCTGGTAATAGTTTACAGGGATCAGAGAGTCCGGTGAGCTGTTCCTCCTCCTGAAGGTATAAATTTTCAAGTGCAAGGGATATAAGATATATTAGGTTACAGTCCTCTTTTCCTTTATAACATCATATATTCCTAACTTCTTGAACTTGTATTTAAGGGTGCTCATAGGAATACCAAGGATTTCTGCGGCATCTACCCTGTGCCAGTTTGCCTTCTCCAGTGTCTTTAGGATAAAGTTCTTTTCGAATGTGTCACAGGCAAGCTGAAGCACGTCATTATTGCTCTCCTTGATTTGTGAAGATACAAGACCATAACAGTGATACTCTATAGGTATATCTTCCGTAGAGATCATATCTCCATCAGATATAGCTACGAGCCTTTCCACTAGATTTTCAAGTTCCCGTATATTCCCGGGCCATGTGTAATAACTAAGTATCTCAAGGCTAGAATTTGTCATCCCCTTTATATTTTTTTTGAATTCCCTGTTATATTTATCTATAAAAAAATTTACCAATTGCGGAATATCCTCCTGTCTCTCTCTTAGAGTGGGCAACCTTACAGGGATGACATTCAATCTGTAAAAGAGATCTTCACGAAATTTTCCCTGTTTGACCCGCTTCTCAAGATCTGCATTTGTTGCGGCAAGTATCCTGACATTAACATGTATAGTCTTATTCCCTCCTACCCTCTCGAACTCGCCTTCCTGAATAGCCCTTAATAACTTTGCCTGCAGATCATATTTCAGTTCTCCTATCTCATCAAGAAAAATCGTTCCTCCATTTGCCAGCTCAAATTTTCCAAAATGTTGTTTAAACGCCCCGGTAAAGGCGCCCTTTTCATGTCCGAAGAGGGCGCTTTCCATCAGATATTCAGGTATTGATGCCAGGTTTACCACCACAAAAGGTTCATTATCCTTACAACCCTCCTTATGAACGACCCTTGAGATTAATTCCTTGCCGGTCCCGCTCTCACCCATGATCAGTATTGTGGTGTGGAGTTTTGCTACCTTCTGTATAACATCGTATACCCTCTTCATCTTTCGGCTCTTTCCTATGATGAAACCTATATCCATATAATGTTCCATCTCAGAGCGGAGATAGAGTAACTCCCTTGAATTCCTCTGCTTTTCCACAACCCTTTTGATTAAATTTGCTACTCCATCGTAACTAAATTCCTTGGTAATATAATCGTACGCACCTAATTTCATTGCATTGACAGCGGTTTCTACATCCTTTACCACTGTAATCATAATAACCTCGATATCCTCATACTGCTCCTTTATCTTTTTGAGTGCCTCTATCCCATCCATCCCGGGTAGCTTTATATCAAGAAGCATGACATTTATTTCCCTCTCTTTAATTATATTCAGGGCCTTTTCTGCATCTCTTACCTTTATAACCGTATAGTTCT
Organism: Nitrospirota bacterium; assembly: GCA_003229375.1. Classification (GTDB taxonomy): domain Bacteria; phylum Nitrospinota; class Nitrospinia; order SZUA-224; family SZUA-224; genus SZUA-224. Next base: position 35,606 of record QIDP01000044.1, on the reverse strand, counting down.
TCTTTAATATGGCCTCAAGGGTATCCCTTATGCTTTCATTATCATCTACCACCAAAACTGTTGGGCGGGGCATAGATTGTTTCTTATTCATATTAAAACCTCACTATCAAACAAGGTTGTAATTTCTGAATTATCAACCTGGATTTAAGTCGTTATGTTAATAATAAAAGGATAAAAAGTCAAGGTAGAAATATAACAACACTGTAATCCCTTGCTTTTTAAGAAGTTACAGATCATCATTTTTCCCCGTTGATTGTGATCATTGATTAAATTTAATATTAAATCTAATCACCTCTAATCTCTAATTTGTTACAAAAATAGAGCTGTATAAAATAATATTGTAAAATAATAAGAGAGAAATCAACATCTTTTTCTTGACAAAATTCTAATTTTAAGTAAAATGGTTAAATTAAGGTTGTTTTCAGTGAGTGAGGACAGGCGAGACGCCTGTTCTACGGGGAAGGGTTGATAATTTAGCCAATAGTAGGTCGGGCGTCTCGCCCGACATGAAAGAAGTGCTCAATTTAAGTTATAGTGAAATTTGATAATGAAAAGAGGATTGTTGTGAAGACATATTCAGCAAAAAAGACAGATGTAGAGAGAAAATGGTATCTCATTGATGCCGGGGGGAAGATACTCGGCCGTTTAGCTAGCGAAGTGGCAAAGATACTGAGGGGAAAACATAAACCGATCTTTACTCCACACGTAGATACAGGGGATTTTGTAATAATCATTAATGCAAATAAGGTTGTACTGACAGGCAATAAGTGGAAGAATAAGGAATACTACCATCATACAGGTTATCCAGGGGGAATAAAATCTATTACAGCAAAGAAGCTACTTGAGAAAAGACCGGAGGCACTACTGGAACATGCGATAAAAGGGATGCTTCCAAAGAACAAGCTGGGAAGGGCCATGTTTAAGAAGGTTAAGGTCTATGCATCAGAAGAACACCCCCACGATGCTCAGATGCCGGAGGTATATAATATAAAAGGGAATAGTCGTTAGTGAATAGTATTTAGTCTACAAAAGATTATTATTTGGGTTTTTACTCCAATAACACCTAAATACTAAATACTAACGACTAACGACTAAATACTAATTTAGAAGGAAGGTTTATATGGAAGAGAGATATTATGGTACAGGGAAAAGGAAGACAGCCATTGCAAGGGTATGGATACAACCCGGAGATGGAGATATTACAGTAAACAAAAAAACCTTAAATGAATATTTTGGAAAAGAAAGACTGGGGGTAGTGGTAAAAGACCCTCTGATAGTAACTAATTCAGTAAAAAGATTTGATATAATCGTTACTGTCAAGGGTGGTGGGCTGTCAGGTCAGGCTGCTGCTATTAAGCATGGGATATCCAAGGCACTCCTTCAGTCTGACCCGAATCTGCGTCTTACCCTGAAGAGGGGCGGTTTTCTGACAAGGGACTCCCGTATCAAGGAGCGGAAAAAATACGGTCAGAAGGGGGCAAGAAAAAAATTCCAGTTCTCAAAGAGATAAAAGATTATGTATCTAAAGTTGTCAGTATAAAAGCTCAAAAAAAAGAAGGTCTCTTCATGACCTTCTTTTTTTTGAGCTTTTATACTTTAGTAAAAAAGTTGAGCGACTCAGAAGTAAATTAAAAATGCAAAAAGAAGGTATTTAAAAGCTAATTTTTGATAAAAGAAATGATTAAGGTAGGAATAGCCGGAGCCAGTGGTTATACAGGTCTGGAGCTTATCAGGATATTATCGAGACACCCTGAGGTAGAGGTATCAATCCTTACATCGGAGAGGTATGCCGGGCGCCCTGTATCATCCATATTTCCCTCCCTTTCGGGCTGGGTTGATATGGAGTATAAAAATTTTTTACCGGATGAGATAACAGATAATAGTGATCTTATTTTTACGGCGCTCCCCCATAAAAAGGCGATGTCAGTTATCCCCGGCTTTCTCAAATCAGGCAAAAAGGTTATTGACCTGAGTGCTGATTACAGGATTAAAGACCCTCATATATATGAGAGGTGGTATTCCGGGATCCATACAAGCCCTGAACTGCTAAACTCTGCAGTTTATGGGCTACCCGAGATATACAGGATAGAGATCAGGTCTGCCTCACTCGTGGCAAACCCGGGCTGTTATCCCACCAGTGTGATACTGGCTATGGCGCCCATTATGAAAACCGATTTGATAGACAAGGATTCTATTATTGCAGATTCCAAATCCGGTATCTCCGGCGCAGGCAGGACTACTGATATTACCTTTCAATTCGCTGACTGTAATGAAGGTGTCAGGGCCTACAACATTGCTGTTCACCGTCATATCCCGGAGATAGAACAGGCATTGGGTATTCTGTCAGGGGAAGATGTAAAGGTTTCATTCACCCCGCATCTGATTCCTATGACAAGAGGTGTTTTCAGCACTATATATGTAAATCTCAGGGAGGCCCCTAAGCCAGGATATTTGTTAGAGATATATAAGGAGTTTTATAAGGATGAACCATTTGTGAGGCTTATGGAGGACGGGAAATCAGCAGATACCCATAACGTAATGACCTCTAACTACTGTGATATAGGGATAAAGGTAGATGAGCGGACTAAACGGGTAGTTCTGACATCTGCAATTGATAATCTTGTTAAAGGTGCTTCCGGGCAGGCGGTTCAGAATATGAATATCTTATGCGGATTCAGAGAAGATATGGGACTCGACACACCCGGGATATTTCCATAAACATGAAAGAAATTCAGGGTGGTATTACATCTGTTCAGGGTATAAAGTCATCCGGTATCCACTGCGGGATAAAGGATATGGGAAAGGATCTTGCCTTGATTACCTCTGAAACAATAGCAGAAGCAGCAGGTGTCTTTACTACTAACAGGGTCAGGTCAGCGTCAGTGAGACTGTGCAGTGAAAATTTAAAGAAGGGAAAGGGGTGCAACGGGATCATTATCAACAGCGGGAATGCCAATGCATGTACAAAAGATGGATATCTGAATGCACAGGAGATGGTGAAGCTGGCAGCAGCATATCTTGATATCCCATTCGAATCTATCCTTATTGCATCTACAGGGGTGATCGGTCTGCCCCTTCCTATGGAGAGGCTCAGAAATGGGATTCCTGAACTTATCCGGAACCTAAGTACAAGTGGCGGGATGGATGCTGCCGAGGCTATCTTAACCACAGACAAGGAACCAAAATTTTCTGCTGTTGAGTATGAAACAGATGAAAAGGCCATCAGGATTGGCGGGATCGCCAAGGGATCAGGCATGATATATCCAAAGATGGCCACTATGCTCTCTTTTCTGGTTACGGATGTCTCAATAGACAAAGATATCCTGCAGTATGCACTTGAAGAATCGGTTAAAAGATCCTTTAATATGATTACAGTCGATGGAGATACCAGCACCAATGACACAGTCCTCTGTCTGGCAAATGGACTGGCAGGGAATAAAAGAATCACAGATATGGATGACAATATGGCCATGTTTATGGAGGGGGTGGATTATGTAACGCAGGACCTGGCAAAAAAGATAGTACAGGATGGGGAAGGGGCAACCAAATTTATAGAGGTCTGCGTGAAGGGTGCAATGACGTCCGGTGATGCGGAAAAGATCGCCTTCTCTATTGCCAATTCAAACCTTGTCAAGACAGCCTTTTTTGGTGAGAGCCCTAACTGGGGAAGGATAATGTCGGCTGCCGGAATCTCTGGTGTGGAGTTTGATGTTGAAAAGATAGATATATACTTTAATGAAGAAAAGGTGGTTGAAGGTGGGGTAGGAATTGGAAGGAATAATGCAGAGGGTATCAAGAAGACGCTTAAACAGAGGGATATTACAATCACCATAGATCTATGCATGGGCGAGAAGAGAACATCTGTCTGGACATCCGATCTCTCTTATGATTACATAAGGATAAACGCTGATTATAAGACATGAAGAGATTACTGGATGTAACTAAATTTTTTACTTGCAAGGAATAGTATTTTTATGTTAACTTTAGAAAATTATAGATTTTTTGAGGAGATGTTATGGTAGCTGTTACTATGAAACAATTATTAGAGGCGGGTTCTCATTTTGGTCATCAGACCAAGAGATGGAACCCTAAGATGAAGAAGTATATTTTTGGCGCAAGGAATGGCATCTACATTATTGATCTGCAAAAGACCCTTGAGAAGTTCAAAAAGGCGATTGAATTTGTTAAAGGGATTACCTCAACAGGTGAACATATACTGTTTGTGGGGACCAAGAAGCAGGCTAAAGATCTGATATGCGAGGAGGCCAGGAGATGTAATATGTTCTATATTAATCAGCGGTGGATGGGTGGTATGCTTACCAACTTTGAGACGATCAAAAAGAGCGTCAATAGATTAAAAGAACTGGAAGAGATGAAGAATAATAAGGTATATGATATGCTCCCTAAAAAGGAGGTCTTCAAGTTAGAAAAGGCGAGGAAAAAGTTAGAGAAATTTTTGGGCGGGATAAAGGATATGAATCGTGTCCCGGCAGCGATCTTTATTGTAGATCCCCGTAAGGAGAAAATAGCACTCAGTGAGGCGCATAAATTAGGAATAACCACAATAGCGATCGTGGATACCAATTGTGATCCTGATAATATCAATTATGTCATTCCCGGGAATGATGATGCCATAAGGGCGATCAGATTGATGACATCTACTATAGCCGATGCTGTTGTGGAGGGGAGAAGATTGTTTGAGGCAGATACATCTGAAGAGACAGGTAAAGAGGATAAACAAGAAAATGCTACTATAGTCGTTGAGCCTGTGACTGAGGAGAAGGTTGAATCTGTAGCTGATAAGGAAGAAAAAGGGAAAGAGTAAATTATGAATATAACAGCATCTATGGTAAAAGATCTTAGGGAAGAATCCGGGGCAGGGATAATGGATTGCAAGGAGGCCCTGAAGGAGGCTAACTGTGACCATGAAAAGGCAAGAGATATTTTACGTAAAAAGGGATTATCAAAGGCCTTACGTAAAAAGGGAAGAGATACCTCAGAAGGGCTTATTACATCTTATATACATGCAGGAGGTAATATAGGTGTCCTGGTAGAGGTCAATTGTGAGACAGATTTTGTCGCAAGGAACGATGAATTTCTATCTCTGGTTAAGGATATTGCGATGCAAATAGCAGCAACAAATCCCTCTTATCTCAAACGTGAAGATATCTCACAAGAAATCATAGATAAAGAAAGGGAAATATTTACTTATCAGGCAAAGAAATCCGGAAAACCTGATAATGTAATAAAGCGTATTGTCGATGGTAAGATAGAAAAATATTTTGCCGAGGTATGCTTGTTAGAGCAGCCGTTTGTAAAGGATAGTGGCATAACCATCAGCGATTTAATCTCTCAAAGGATTGCAAAGATAGGGGAAAATATATCTATTGGCAGGTTTGTCAGATATGAGATTGGAAAAGAATAGAGAATGTCAAAACTAAAATATAAGAGAGTGCTGCTCAAATTGAGCGGGGAATCATTGGCAGGGAAGGGAAGTTATGGCATAGAGCACGAGATGGTAAGAGAGATAGCCCTGCAGATCAAAGAGATACATGAATTAGGTTCTGAAACTGCTATTGTTACAGGAGGGGGTAATATATTCCGCGGGAATATTGCAAGCACTCTTGGCATGGAGAGGGTAACAGCCGACTATATGGGGATGTTAGCTACAGTTATTAACGGTTTAGCTCTTCAGGATGCCTTAGAAAAGGAAGGGGTGCATACCAGGATGTTGACCTCTATTAGTATGCATCAGATTGCTGAACCATATGTGAGACGGAGGGCCATAAGGCATTTAGAGAAAGGAAGGGTGGTAATCTTCAGTGGTGGTACCGGAAATCCCTATTTTACTACTGATACTGCTGCCTCTTTGAAGGCAATGGAGATAAATGCCGAGGTAATCCTAAAGGCTACAAAGGTAGATGGTGTTTACAGTGCTGATCCATTTATAGATAGTAATGCAAAGAAGCTGGAAGATTTGACCTATATCGACGTACTTAAGAAAGGTCTCAAGATAATGGATGCTACTTCAATATCCCTCTGCATGGATAACGATCTTCCGATTATAGTCTTTAATCTCATGGAAAATGGTAATATCAAAAGGATACTTATGGGAGAGAAGATAGGCACAGTAGTGGGGAGAAAGGACTGAAAATGATTCAGAAGGCCTATGATGATCTTGAAAGGAAGATGGCAAATTCTATCAACACCTTTAAAAAAGAGCTAAGCACTATCAGAACAGGAAGGGCCTCATTAGCTTTGTTAGACGGTATTTCTGTAGAATACTACGGAAATCCCACACCGCTGAATCAGATCGCAACTCTTTCTGTGCCGGAGAGTCGGTTAATAACCATCCAGCCATGGGATACCTCCATAATATCTAACATAGAAAAGGCTATTCTGGCCTCTGATCTAGGTTTGACTCCTTCCAATGATGGTAAGATCATTCGCATACCTATCCCACCCCTTACTGAAGAGCGACGAAAACAATTGGTAAAGATAGTAAAAAAGTCGGCTGAAGATTGCAGGGTTACTATAAGAAACATCAGGAGGGATGCTAACGATACCCTAAGGTCATTAGAAAAAGAGAAAAAGATATCGGAAGATGATCTTCATCGTGCACAGGAGAAGGTACAGAAATCTACGGATAATTTTATTAAGGGAATTGAAGAGATAGTTACAAAAAAGGAAAAAGAGGTCCTGGAAGTATAGACCCCTCCTCTACCCCATACCTAACACTATTATAATCTGACAATCTATAAGCTCTTTATTATCTACTTGGCCAATCATATGATCTATTATAGAAATTATAAACTATCTGCCACCTCTGGGAGTGGTAATTTGACTTAATATGATAGATAAAGATTTACTCGAAAAGATAGACAGGGACAGGCTTCCCAGGCACATAGCAATTATCATGGATGGGAATGGCAGGTGGGCCAGGAAGAGGCATTTGCCGCGTGTTATGGGGCATCGGGTCGGTGTCAAATCTGTTGAGAAGATTGTTACTCAATGCCGTAAACTCGGCATTGAAGCACTCACTCTCTATGCCTTTTCTGATGAAAACTGGAACAGACCAAGGGAAGAAATAGATACCCTTATGAAGATATTAAAGAGGTTTCTCAGAAAAGAACTCAACCGGATGCTAAAAGAGAATATAAGATTTAATACTATTGGAAAGATAGAAAACCTTCCGAAATCTGCTATAGATATAATAAAGGAGACAAAGGATAAGACAAAAAATAACAATGGGATGATCCTGACCCTGGCATTAAGTTATGGCTCGAGAGGGGAGATAATAGAGGCAATCAAGAGATTATTCTCTGATATAACAAAGGGGAAGATATCTATTGATGATCTCGATGACTCACTTTTTAGAAGATATCTATTTACATCCGGATTGCCGGAACCGGATATCCTCATAAGAACCAGTGGAGAACTCAGGATAAGCAATTTTCTCCTCTATCAGATAGCTTATACCGAACTATATTTTACCAATGTTCTATGGCCTGCCTTCAGGGAAAACGAGCTCTTAAAAGCAATACTGAGTTTTCAGCAGAGGAAGAGAAGGTTCGGGCTAACAGAGGAACAGTTATAGGTGTTAATTTGAAGAGAATTATTAGTGCAGTAATAGGTGTCCCGGCAATTTTTGTTGTAGTAAATTATGGAACCCTCTTACATTTTTTCATCCTGGTAAGCATTGTTCTTATTATTGGATTGATTGAATTTTATGGGATGATGATGAGAGGGGGGAGACCCTGTTTTAAGGAATGGGGGATAATTTGCGGATGGCTGATATCACTAAGTATATTCCTCGGGGAGTTTGAAAAAACTGCATCAAGAGAAAGGTTGATAGTATATCTTACTATCACCATGATCATCATATCTGTTATGATATATAGACTATTTTCCATGGATGGATTTAAGCTCACTATCGAGGGGCTTTCCAACACCCTCTTCGGGATACTTTATGTGGGGTGGCTGATGAGTCATCTGATTCTGCTAAGAGGTGTTCATGATGGAAAGTTACTGATCTTTTATGTACTTATAGTTACATGGATAGGAGATACAACATCATTATATGTAGGGACTACTTTAGGGAAACACCGCTTGGCACCCTCAATCAGCCCAAACAAGACAATAGAGGGGGCTATCGGAGGATTGGCAGGTAGTCTTTTAGCGGGATTGATCGCAAAGTTATGGTTTTTTGAGAGACTTTCAGTACTGGATTGTATTATTACATCCCTTTTGTGCGGTATCATCGGGCAGGTGGGAGATCTCTGCGAATCAGCTATCAAGAGGGATCTTAATGAAAAGGATGCAGGGAATATCATCCCGGGACATGGTGGTATACTGGATAGGATGGATGGTATCCTCTTCTCTGCCCCGGCCCTTTATTATTATGTTAAGATTTTTCTTTAGGAGAAATCTTCATGCCTATCAGTCGGCATAAAGGAGAATGAAAATTGAATCACCCCCACCCCTGCTCTCCCCCATCAAGGGGAGGGAGTCAATTAGTCAGTCCTCTCTTCTCTATGGGGAGGGTTAGTAACTTAGTCCCCTCTCCCCTGGGGGGAGAGGGCTAGGGTGAGGGGGTATTATTCAGAGGAAACAATTAATGCGAAAAAGAATAGCCATCCTCGGATCTACAGGCTCAATCGGTGTCAGCACATTGGATGTGGTGGAAAGAAATCCGGAAAGGTTCGAGGTTGTCGGATTAACCGCTGGAAGCAATATAGACCTCCTCGAAAAACAAATAAAGAGATTTAATCCAAAAGTAGTAGCTGTATATAATGAAGAACAGGCAGAGAGGTTAAAAAAGAGGATAGGGAATAGAGTGCCGGAGATATATTCCGGATCAGAGGGGATAACAGAGGTATCAATCCTCCCGGAGGTTGAACTCGTCATCTCAGCCATAGTAGGTGCCGCGGGTTTAATCCCTACCATCTCAGCTATCAGAAAAGGGAAGGATATTGCCCTGGCCAACAAGGAGACCCTTGTTATGGCAGGCGAAATAGTAATGAAGCTGGTAAAGGAAAAAGGTGTCAATATCATCCCTGTTGACAGTGAGCATAGCGCTATATTTCAATCCCTTACAGGCGAAAAAAAAGGGGATATAAAGAGGTTGATCCTGACTGCATCAGGAGGTCCTTTCCGCAATATGCCAGTATCCATGTTAAAAAAGGTATCACTTAAGGACGCATTAAAACACCCCAACTGGAATATGGGGCAGAAGATAACAATAGACTCTGCTACCATGATGAATAAGGGGCTGGAGGTTATAGAGGCGAGATGGATCTTTGGCGTAGATGCCTCTTGTATAAATGTCCTTATCCATCCTCAGAGTATTATCCATTCTCTTGTAGAATTCATTGATGGCTCGATAATTGCGCAGTTAGGGATTCCGGATATGAGGACACCCATCTCATATGCGTTAAACTATCCCGGTAGGGTTGAGACATCCCTCCCCTCACTCGATTTGGCAGAGACCGGGAAATTGACCTTTGAAAAACCGGATACAGAAAAGTTTCCATCTCTGAAATACGCCTTTCAGGCACTGGATGAAGGAGGAACAATGCCCGCTGTCTTGAATGCCGCCAATGAGATCGCTGTTCAGGCATTCTTAAAAGAGGAGATAGCCTTTACAGATATTCCAGGGGTAATATTAAAGACAATGGATGGACACAGATCAAGCGCGGCAAATATCCTGGAGGATGTCTTAGAGGCTGACACATGGGCAAGGGATAAGGCAGAAGAGATTATCACGTCAAAAATCCTATAGATTTTCAAAACCCCGGAAGCCTGAATTTCAATGTTACCTCACCTGTTTTACGGTCTATGCTGATTGTCTTTGACTCTTCTTCAGCAATCATGGGTTTGCCTGTAGACATCTCCATGAGACCGCTGAGGAATTTCATACCCTTTTCAAGGACCTCTTCCATCTTTTCAGCGGAAGGTTGCCGTGATACGCCTGGTTCCGGAACCTCTTTGCCCTTCTCCCCTGTATCAGTAACATCATCAATGATATCTGCTGTCTCGACAGGTTCTTCTTCCCCTGATATATCGAGCTGTCTTTCCTCAAGGGCCTTGGGGTTGAGAAAGTGTGGGGTTGATTCCGGGAGCTCCTCCTGAACAGCGCTTTCCCTGGTAGGAATTAATGGTTCTTCATTTAGCATTTCCCTTATCTTATTGATAAACTCATTCTTTTTTTCCTGACTAAACTCGACCTGATCCGTAGTTCCGTCAAAAACGCCGCTGAAGAGTTCCTGTTTAAGGTTTATTCCTGCAAATACCTTTTCCTCGATAGAGTGTTTTGCAATCAGGTTTATCACATTTACAGATTTGCTTTTCTGTCCGATTCTAATGACCCTGCCGATCCTTTGTTTCAGTTTGGCAGGATTCCATGGGAGCTCGAAATTAATTACACAGTCTGCTCTCTGTAGATTAAGGCCAAGACCGCCTGCATCAGTAGAAAGAAATACCATACACTCAGGGTTATTATTAAATTCATTTATCAGGTTCTGTCTTTTGGCTACCGGTACCTTGCCTGTAAATTCAACAAAGGGGATGCCAAGATTGGATAGGACCCTGCCAATAAGGAAGGTCATTGTTGTCCATTCACTAAAGATAACCACTTTACGTTTATTCTCTATAACCAAGTCTGAGAATATCCTTTCCACCTCCTGCAGCTTTGGTGATAGGTTGGTTTTTCGGTCGATAAGATAGGTAGAGTCACAGACCATTCGCATGGAGGCGAGTAATTGCTGGATACGGCGTATATCAATGGGGGTGTGGAACTTCTTGTTCAGGATGGGCAAGAGGACCCTCAAGTATCCCTGGTGTATCTCTAACTGTTCCTTGGTAAGGTCTAAGTAGTAGTTATTTGTAATCTGTTCAGGCAGGCTGTCCAGCACCTCCTCCTTTCTCCTTCGAATGACCAGGGGCCCAAGCTTCTGGTGGAGTGAGTCGAGATTTTTGTATCCAAATATCTTGTTCTTCTTATCCTTCCTTAACATAAAATGATCAGCAGCAAAGACCCATAAAGGTGTTAACATCTCATGGTCAGCAAACTGTACAATCGAATAAAGGTCCTCCAATTTGTTTTCTAAAGGAGTACCTGTAATCACGATCGATTGTTTGTGGGGGATAGATTTTATGGCCTGATGGGTTTTGGTCTCAAAATTCTTGATCCGTTGTGCCTCGTCAAGTATAACAAGATCAGGGTTGAATCGGTTAATTGCCAGGGTGTCACGTAAAACAGCCTCATAATTAGTAATCTTGAAATAGTCCTTATTTTCTCTGTAAATCTGCTGGCGATCACTTTTGCTTCCTGCAATAACTGTAACCTTCTCTTTTGTAAACCTTTGTATCTCTCTTTTCCATTGTTCCTTTAGCGAGGCCGGTGTAATCACAAGGACCTTCTCAAGATTAAATAGCTCCCTCTTCAAAAGAGACAGGGCAATGGCCTGCAGGGTCTTTCCAAGCCCCATTTCATCGGCAATAATGGCTGATTTTTTGAACAGGGCAAAGTCTATCCCTTTCTTCTGATATGGGTATAGATCGATATTGACAACAGAATAGTCCGGAATATATGTCTGCCTGATACCCTCTACTTCCCTTTGAAATAAGAGATTATCCAGCTTCCTCAGAATATATCCATCTACTCTGACACCCTTTATATCCCTAACCCTTTCAAGTAGGCGATCCAGATCTGCAATGTCATCTTTTTTGTATAATCCATCTTCATCAAAAAAATCTTGAAATGTGTCGGATATTTCTTCCGGGAGCCTTTGATCAAAAAAATATCGGGGTTTTTCTTTGCTGGAATCCCAGTAAATATGGACAAAAGGGAATTTCTCTTTCTTTATTCGGGAGAGAAAACCCCTTTTCTCCTTAACATGGAAATGGGTATGTATGAGATGTTTGCATGTATCCAACCGGTTGGAATTGAAATCCGGGCATGTACAATGGCCTTTTCCATCCGCAGGGTCGTGCAAGGTTACTATATACTCCTTTCCTCTGACATTTGTGACCAGGTGCTCACCCTTATAGGTCTCTCCGGGCGTGATCTGAAATTCTTCGCTCTTTGCGCTTTTTTTTCTATCTTCCACTGCCTGTTCTCTTATCTCGTCAAAAGTCAAATATCCATCTTTCGGAATGATATCCTTTGATTTATCTATTTCAGCAGTGGTCTTGCGGCGTGTTATACGTTCAACAATATCAAGACATACAGCCACAGTATGCTTACAGCCATCATCAGGATATGGACAGGTGCATGAATATATGGGATGTCCATTATCGAATTCAACCTTTACATCATAATCGCCATAATTTCCATCAACGAAATAGGCAAATAATTTCCTTTCATAATCGGCCTCTTTTAAATAATAGCTGCCAAGACGAAAGATATTCTCTCCCCGTTTATAGATAATCTGTGAATCAGCTATACTGGTTTTAATAAAATCTCTCGTTAGTGAATGCATTTCATCTCTCCTTTTCCTTAAGTTTTTTTATACTTATCCTTATTTCCTTGTCAGGTTTTCCAAACCCCTCTATTCCTTTTAAGAGTTCTTTATCCCATCGTGACTCTGATATTACCTTCTTCAACATGTTTGTGTTGAGTATTGATACATCTTCCCATTTATCCGCATTCTTTATCAGTTCCTCAAGCTTAACCCTATCTGGTTCATTAGTTGATGGAAACCTCATAGTATCCTTTTGGTTTATTTTCAATATATGATCACTCCCTCTTAAACTTGTGATCTCCCCGGTATTGGCATAGGTAATTATATCCTCTTTGAGTGTCTTAAGCTCTTCTTTAAATAAATCTATTTGTACCTTCAGTTCAACATAGCGATTTACAAGGCATACTCCATTCTCTTTATGAAATTCCTTTGTTGATAATGTCCCGGTCTTTACAATATGTTTCTGTGCGGGACAATATTCAGGGTAGTCGCACCATCCACAGAGATTACTTTCCCTTGGTTTAAACCCTGTAGCAGACTCGATGGTCTTAATGATTTCAACTGTTCTTGCCTCTATCTCCTCAAGCTCTTCATCCGTCTTTTCAATAACAAATTCCTTATCAAAGACAAGATAATGCCAGATAAGATTAACCTTATCAGCATCGCGGTAATGTTCCTTTAGACCAATTTGATAGAGTGCAAGCTGTCTGTCTTTAGTAAGATGTTCGTCTGCAGGGAGGGTTGAAGATGTTTTATAGTCATGAATTTCATATGTTCCGTCTTTTGTAATATCGACCCGGTCTATGAATCCCCTAATACTATAATTATTCCTGAGTTTGAAAAAGAGCATCTTTTCCGTGGCAAGCGTCCTTGTGCTGGTGAAGGGATAATAACGTTTATAATATTCTCTGATAGCCCTTTTGCCGGTATCAAAATAGTTTTTTTCAGTAAGACCCTGTTTTGATATCCTTATATTTTTATGCCAGTTCTTTTCCCATAGGGATTTGTAATACTCTGTAAGTTCTTCAACAGTGTTAAGTCTGGAGAGGATCAGGTCTTTATGAAGTCTTTCAAGGGTATCATGGACCCTGCTGCCAAGATATGCCTCTATATTTTGCGCCTTTTCCGTATCAATTCTGTCTATATATTTAAGCCTGAACTGATACGGACAGGTCTCATATGTTGAAAGCATGCTATGTGAGTAAGTTGGCATTTCACTATAATTTTTAGCGGAGCGGGGCTAAGTTCAATCCAATCCCAAGGCAAAATCGATAGCTTTGTGTAGAAGAATTAACTTCTCCGTTGAAAGATGCCCCGTCTTGCGTAGCAAATACCTTTTGGGTATTGTGTAAATATCACCTACATTGATTACCCCATAACTACTTAATCCTTCCTCTGGCCCAAGCGGTATTTCGGTAGGTATATTACGAATTGTATGGGTAGCTATGGCTACAGTTACGTTTTTCCGCACCTCACACAACAATCGCGGGTTAGTACAACTACTGGCCGAGTTTTCTTTTGCTCATCTTCAAAGCGACAAATCCAAATATCCCCTCGCTGCATTACCAATCCTCAGGTTCAATAGTCCCCACAGACAATTTCAAAAAAGGCTCTATCTCCTCTTCGGATTCAGGGAATTTAGCATATCCCTTTATGGCGCGATTTATTTCTTTTTCCTTCTTTACGGCTTCTTCCAATTTCAACAGCGCCAATTTAACTAAAGCAGTTTTTTGGCGAATATGAAGCTCCGTTTGCAAGTGTTTAATCCTTGCCATGTCTTCATCGCTAAGATTAATTTCTATTCGCTGAGTTGATGTTTTCATAAAACTTCCTAAATCCAGAGAAACTTTCAATGTCCGGTCCTGACTTAAAGCGTTTCAAACTATTATCACAGCCTGCCAAGACCTGATACCCTATTTTAGGTCCTTATTTAACCATGCAAAAAGGGGGAAAGTCAAGAGTATTTTTAGCGTTTATATGTCTTCAGCGTTTTTTGGATAGATTTTGAGTTTAAGAATCGGATGCTTTCAGGTCTGTATAGTTTATCTTTCCCCTATTTCCTGTCTTTCCAAAGCCTTACAGTTAATGAATATTCTTCTTCGATTAAATCAGGTTCCGTACCATTGTGTTTAAGCATACCAGCAATAATCTTGCGCGGGACCCCAAGACCGGTTGCTTCAATATAGTGGTAGTCTCTAAGCACTTCCTTAATCAGCTCATTACGAGTTGCTCTGCAACCAGCTTTCATTCGCTCTATGGTCACTGTATTGGGAAGTCTGCCAGGACTGATTATTTCTAATCTGTCACTATAAACGGAAAGTTCAATTTCAGTGCCTGTTATAGTGTAGTCTCGATGTGCAATGGCATTTACCACAGCTTCTCTAATGACTTCATCCGGATAGTCTGGCTTATCAATTCGCCTTCCATTTTCTATATATGCTTTGGAATGGATGTTTCTGCGAACAAACTCTATGGCTCTCTCCACTATTCCGGTATCAACAATCTCCCCGGTTTCATTGAATTTTGCCACTACAGTACCTCTGATTACATCCCGTTCGATGGTGTTGTAGTCCTTCTCTTGACCTTTATACGCTGCAACAGAAATGCCTGCCTGTGGAAGATAACGATTTGGATTCTTCCCAAACAGGAGAATTCCACCCACAGAAGGAATATGCCTATCCCGGTCGGTAACCATTATCTCTGTATTCACCAGAAGCTGCTGCCATGTTTCTATATCATCATGAGGAGGGATATGCTGTCCCCGTATATCCCGGAAGTAATTTTTCAGTCGAAGCATATCTAAGTCCTCAAATGTGGCTCCCGGAACAGGCTTTAGATCAAATCGAATTTGCCCTCGCTGTTGAAAAAGTCGCTGGAGTTCTTCCGGACTTGCTTCTCTGCTTGCAGAACCCACACGGATGTAATAATATCGATGTTTATTATGCCACATATGATGCACATAAAGTCCTTTAGAAAAAGTACAAACTACTACAGATTTACCTTCAATCTCAAATGTTTCGTAATAGGGAATAACCTCGGGTTTTACCTTATCCCTGCATATATTCACTACCCACTCTTCCAGGTTTTGCCGGGTTGTGCCTCGAATCGTTCCGTCATCATCTATTCCCAGAAGAATAATCCCCCCTTGAAAATTTAAGAATGCTGCAATTTCTTTAGCCAAATCAGCGGGGCGCACATCATCTCTTTTAAATTCAACTCCTGAGTTTTCACCGTTTCGAATGATCTCTAATAACTCAGTTTTATTCATAACTCTCCTCTTTATCTCTTAAAACCCATATTTTGCTCTGCGAATTTCAAAGGCGTCCTTACCTCCTTCAAGGATTTGTTCCACATTCAGGCGAACAATTTTGTCATCAATAGAGCCCATCCATTCTGCAGGGATTTCTCCATGTCCTTCGGATGCTTCACCAACTGCTCTAAGCCCTACAATAAGCTCTGCATCTCCAAGAACCGGAATATTTGCATTGTGGGTAGAAAAAATGAATTGCCGCCTCAGTTTTTCCTCCCGCATTTTTGGGATAATCCCTTCCGCAATAAAGAAGTTATCCAGATCATCTTCCGGCTGATCAATAATAATTGGAGCATCAGATTCAAGTAATAAAAGGAGAAGAATTGTTGTTGCCTTTTGTCCGGTAGAAAGATCATTCATTCCTTTCCAGGTCTCCCGATCCGGTGAACCTATATTAAGTTCCATATTAGTAGGATGCAGCAGGTAGAGTTCTTCAAGTTCCATAAATATTTCTTCCCCTGCTTCAGTAATTCGGCGGGCCTGATCCTGTGTGATATAAAACTTGTTTTGTAATTCAATTGCACCCTTCCTGCATGTTTCTACAAATGCAGGTAGTGAAATATCATCATTTCCTCTGAGCGTATCAATTGCTTCGCTTAATCTTCCACCTATCCTTTGTCGCAGCATATCAAAGAGGGGTTCACGGTCGCCACAGAAAGAGACTGTTACCCTAACCTGTTTATTTAATTTTTTATTTGCTTTTTTGGCGGCTCTTTCAATTGCTCTGAATTCGTTTTCCTTCAAATCCTCCCAATCTGTAAGGAGGCTGGATCGTCTTGCAGAAAGGGCCTCCTTTTCTTTCTTTAATTTCTCCTGCCGGTCTCTCAATGGCTTCAATCCCTCTATCTGTCTTCGAAGTTTAAGAAATTCCTCCCCATCAATCGCCTCTTTTTGAAGTTCACGTAAAAGTTTCTCATATTCATCTTGCACCTCTTTGCGTCGTTTCTCCCATTCTTGCGACACTTTATCTATATCTGCTTCTGAGGTCTTCAGATATTCTTCAGATTCTCTAATAATCTTTTTGAGATTAGTTTCTAATAATGCCAAAATAGAATCAATTCTGCGAAGTGTCTCTCTACCCGGAAGATCTTTTAAAGATACTTCAGAGACAAAAGCCCTATCAATCTCTGCTGCTATCTGAAAACTGTCAAGCCCATCCCTTATTTGTGACAAACGGGACAAAGCGGTTTTTAAAATCTGTTCTTCTTTCACCAGCAGACTTTGGTCCTTCAATCGTTCTTCTAATCCTGCTTCTTTAAATCTGATAAGGGTCTCTTCAAGGGCAGGTAAACGTCTGATATTTTCAGAAATCTCGATTAGTTCTTTCTGTATATCAACAAGTTTACTTCTGTTGCGTGTCAATTCTTTAAGCGTGCTCCTTTTTCTTTCACTCAAATGAGGGTCTTCATCTATGAAACGATCTAATAATCTCGATAATTTGCCGGGGAGCCTTGGAAGCTCGCCAATTTCATGCTGACCATAAATCTCTACATTTCGGCAGATATCCTTTGGTGTCAGACTTAGCACATTTCCATCAACATCCCTTATGACAGGAGGATTTGGATATGTTCTTTCAATCATATAGTCCTTACCGGAAGGATGATGAGAACGAACTAACAAGGAGATCTTTGTGCCGCTTAGGATTACCTTCTTCAATATGCCCAAAGAAGCCTTTTTAGCCTCCTCGCCAAATGGTTCAAGGTCAAGGACATAGCGAAGACTCTCTATAATAGTAGACTTTCCCGTCCCTCTACCCCCAATCAATACATTCAAATTCCCGTTTAAATGAATTGCAGCCCCGTCAAGAAAGCCTCCTTCCCAATGCAATGCTATAAATTCAGTATGTTCTGGCGGTACTTTTTCGGATAGAAGACGAATTCTGGAATCCGGATCAAGAAAAGCCTGTTTCAGTCCTTCAACACCCGGAAAGGACATCTTTATATAGGTTGAGGCCTGAACAGATTCCAAATCTTCCGGTCTCCCAACATCAGATGCATTTACAACAGCAATTTTTCTATGTCTTTTATAGTCTTTATTCCTGTTTAAAATAATCTGGCGGTCTGCATACTCTAAATCATCGATAGAACCAGGAATCTGAACAGCGTAAAGATTAGAATCCCGCCAGGCATTTATCCTTGCTTCACCTGTAAGCACTCTCAGTAAGCCGCCATTATTAGTAATATGAGCTGCTACACAAATACCATCCCATTCTCTTTGGACCTTGTTTAGAATTTTTGAGAATGGCCCGGATGAATTCATTGTTGAAGGGCTGGTGGTATGTATCCCGAGATCACCCAGATACCTTTCCAAAACATCGATTTCTTTGTCTTGATCAAAAATACAAAGTACATGTATCCCTTCCGAGGAAGAAACTTCAAAACCGGGCAGCACAGTTATATCTAAAGATTCTGCCTTTTTTCTTATATCATCAATTGCGCCCACGTGGTTATGGTCAGTGATAGCAATTGCCTTTATTTGAAG
The DNA here is from genome assembly GCA_003229375.1 of Nitrospirota bacterium. Classification (GTDB taxonomy): domain Bacteria; phylum Nitrospinota; class Nitrospinia; order SZUA-224; family SZUA-224; genus SZUA-224. The sequence continues at coordinate 17,351 of QIDP01000044.1, read as the reverse complement.
CTCTTCACATTTACCAACCAACTGAGAGTTATATTTTTGTTCGTCAAGCCCATGATCTGCGCCCCGATTATTCTTTAAATAACTAAATGGATTTACCTGAAGTGCGCATCGGAAATATTTAGCGCCATTAGGAAGGTTCAGAGCTTTCTTGATTCCACCCGGCCACACCTCACTATTTACGGTTTTTTTTCTATTATCCTTATCCATGATAACCTCTTAATATTAGGTTTTCGCAAATCCCGCATTGTATCCTGTTCCTTAACATCCTGAGAGATTTTATGATAAAAGAGCAAAACCTGAAATGTTCTGTTTTAACCTGTCAAATTTATCTTTTCTATTCATAATACACATTTTTAACTACAATATAAAGGCAAAAAAGTAGAGTTTTTCTTGAATCCTTGATAATAGGACTCTATTAATACCTGAATCTTGCACCGTTTCCGTGCAAGAAATCTCTCATGCCGGTAGCCGCAGCCTTCAGGCTACGATTTTACGCAGGCTAAAGCCTGCGGCTACCAGTAACAATGGCCTGAAAATGAGATGCGAGAATGTTAAGTTATTTTTGAGCGAACCCTAACACCATCCACGGAAGAGGGATAAACTTTACTGCTGTCTTTCCGTAGGTTATTTCACTGCAAAAGTCAATAGTGGTAACTATAGCATCCTCTGGTTTGTGAGCATCTATAAAATTTTTAAAACTTTTTGTAAGTTTAGGACGATTAAGTCTTGTTGCTTTTACTTCCACCGGGGTTATCTTCTCTCCGTCTATCAGAACAAAGTCCACCTCAGCGCCAGCCTGTGTTCTCCAAAATCCTAAGGAAGAAGGCTCTTTTAGCTGTTTTATTCGCTCGGTGAAAAAAATGTTCTCAAAGAGGACTCCTTTATCAGCCCTTGCATTTAATCCTGTAAAGTTTCTAACAATAAAGTTTCTTAGACCCGTGTCCATATAGTAAACCTTCTGCATCTTTGTTATTTCTTTTCTCCTGTTAGTATAATAAGGTGGTAGAAGTCTTATGACAAAGGTTTCATCAAGTACCTTGAGATACTTCTCTATTGTTACCCATGCTGTTTGTAATGACACTGATAGTTCTTGTTTGTTGACAAGATTTCCTATCTGAAATGCAAGCAAAGAGACAAGGCGGTTAAATACATCAACCCGCTCTATTTTAAGATAGTCCTTGACGTCTTTTTTTACATAACTTGAGAATATCTCGGATAGTTCTGCCTCTTTCTTTTCAGGCTCCTTTCTGAGGTAGACCTTTGGATATCCACCATAAGTTATAAAGTCCTTAAGCTCGGAAAGGAGATATTCCCCGAATAATCTCTGATGTTCAATTATTTTTTTTACATCAGTCTTCTCCGGAAACAGACCAGCAGGTATCTGCCCCTTATGTTTCACAATTTCGCAGAAAGACAGCGGATAAACCCTAAATACCTTTTTCCTCCCCGTAAGATATTCTTTGACTTTGGCTGTTATCTCCAGAGAAGATGAGCCTGATACTACAAGCTTTATATTCAATCCTATATCATATATGTACTTTAAAAAAAGTCCTGCCTCGTGAACCCTCTGTACCTCATCTATGAATACAAATGCCCTGCCTTCAGGCAGGTAAACGCGTATGAACTTAATGAAATCCTCCGGACGCTTGAAAAGGTCGATAAGGATTTCATCATCAAGATTAAAGTAAAATATAGCCTTATTATTTACCTGATTAATAAGCCCTTTGATTAACTTTTTTATTATTGTAGTCTTGCCACTCTGCCGTGGCCCCAGGAGTACAAGGACATCTTCATCGTACATCCAGGGAACAATGTCTTTTAGAATGTCGCGATCAATGAACCCATCTACACTAAAGGGTTGACCTGCCCTCCATGGGTTTTGCAGATTAAAAGAATCTATTAATGACATAATCTCTCAGAATATCCAAAGGTATCTTTATGTTTTCTGAGGTAAATTATAAAGGGTTAAAATCTATTTGTCAAACAAAAAAACGGATTGGAGAAATTCTTGAGGGTGTATATCTGCTTATAGAACCACGCGAAATAGAATAGGGCAGGATCAAACGTGCCCACCCCAAAATTCCCGCAGCTCCGCTGCCTTCTGCAATCGGAATAAAAAATCAAAAAAAGAAGTAAAGAATAATTGATTTTTTGTGACGATTCCTATAATATAGTAGCTTAGTGTTTAAAAGAGAGCGCCTTATAAAGGATGAATTTGCACAGTCTTAGGCTGAATATATATAAATAGTAAAAAAAATGTCTATAGAGATAAAAAATCTCGATTACATATATCGTAAAGGAACCCCTTTTGAGTTCCATGCATTAAGAAGTATATCCTTGAAGATCAACAACGGTGAATTCATCGGTGTTATCGGAGATGAAGGGTCAGGCAAGTCTACTCTTATTCAACACATTAATGGACTGCTTAAGCCTGGCTCCGGTGATGTAATTTTTGATGGGATAAACCTCAACGGAAAAGGGGTTGATCTAAGGAACATCCGCCTGAAAACAGGATTTCTCTTCCAGAATCCGGAACACCAGCTCTTTGCCGATACAGTATATGATGACATAGCCTTTGCTGTTAGACAGCTCGGTCATGATGAAGATGATATTGAGAACCGTGTCATGAGGGTCATGGATGCGATCGGTCTCGATTTTGTCATGTATAAGGATCGCTCTCCTTTTGGATTGAGTAGCGGGGAACAGAGGAGAGTGGCGATAGCAGGGGTTATAGTAAATAATCCTTCTATTTTGGTATTAGATGACCCCATTGCCGGACTGGATTCTTTTAGTAAAGAGAAAATATCAACCGAGATATTAAGATTACACAGAGATTCAAAGGTAACTATAATATATGCCACGCATAATATAGACGAGATATATAGATGGGCCGATACTATATATATACTAAAAAATGGAAGAATAACCTTATCCGGGCCCCCCGGGGAAATCCTTTCATGCAGAGAGATTAATTATACGAATCAAGATGAATTGGTAGCTATATAAATGAGACTCCTGACGTTCAAACATGGGATACATCCTGATTATCATAAGTGGTTTACCCGGGAAAAGGGGATAAGAAAGACAGATCTACCCCAAATGGTAGTCATTCCTCTCAAGCAGCATTTAGGGGCTATATGTAACCCTATAGTAAATAAAGGCGACGAAGTCAAGGTTGGACAGAAGCTCGGGGATAATGATGCCTTTGTATCCTGTCCGGTTCATTCCAGTATATCCGGTATTGTTAAATCAATTGGTCCTTATCAACATCCAGGGGGGGACATGGTTGACTCTATTACTATTGAATCAGATGGTAAGGATGAACCTTTCCGGGCTCACAGACCTCCTCAGGATATATCAACCCTTCAGCCCGATGAGATAAGAAATATTATAAGGGAGACAGGGATAGTAGGATTAGGAGGGGCTGCCTTTCCCACTCATGTCAAACTTAATCCACCTAAAGAAAAACAGATAAACACGGTTATAATAAACGGGGCAGAATGTGAACCCTATCTCACTGCCGATCACAGACTGATGCTTGAACGGAGTGAGGATATAATTTATGGTATAAAGGCTGTCATGAAATTATTGGGGGTGAGAAAGAGTTACATAGGGATAGAGGCAAACAAAAAGGATGCAATTGCGGTTATCCTGAAGGGACTTGAAAAAGAGAAAGATGCAGATATAAGCGTAGTCAGTATGAAAGTGAAGTACCCTGAGGGTGCGGAGAAGATGTTGATCTATGCTATCCTCAAACGGGAAGTCCCTGCAGGGGGACTCCCGATGGATGTAGGTGTGGTAGTACAAAATGTAGGGACAACTATAGCAATCGCTGATGCCATACAGAGATCTAAACCACTTATAGAGAGGGTGGTAACAGTGACAGGTTTAGGTGTCAAAAGGCCCGGGAACCTCCTCGTGAAGATAGGCACACTATTTAGTGACGTGATCAAAGAGTGTGGAGGACTCAAAGATGGTGCCAGAAAGGTCCTTATGGGCGGACCAATGATGGGTATTGCACAGTATAGTCTTCAGGTCCCTGTGGTAAAAGGAACATCAGGGATCGTTGTGCTTGTGGATGATGAGCTTAAGTTAGAAAAGACAGTACCATGTATTGGCTGTGGAAACTGTGTAAAGGCATGTCCCATGTTTCTCCTCCCTACACGTCTTGCCTCCTATACCGACCATGATATGTTAGATAAAGCTGATGAATACGGGATACTCGACTGCATAGAGTGTGGTTCATGTGTATATGTGTGTCCATCCAAACTCCACCTTGTCCAGTTGATAAGGCTCGGAAAGGCAAAGATACTGGATAAGAAAAGGGGTAAAGGAGTAAAGAAATAGAAAATGGGAGATATACAACTTATAATCTCATCATCGCCTCATATACGCTCGGAAGAGAGCATACCAAAGATAATGTACAGTGTAATCATCGCCCTGATTCCTGCAATTGCAGCAAGTATATTTATATTTGGCGTAAAGGCATTATGGTTAATGGTTACCTGCACAGTTGTATCTATCCTGACCGAGTATATATTTCAGAAGATAAGAAAAAAGGATGTAACAACAATCGATGGGAGCGCTGCCCTCGCAGGGATACTACTGGCATTGACGCTTCCGCCCGGATTCCCGTACACAGCCGCTGCGCTGGGTGCAATTGTAGCCATAGCACTCGGTAAACACATATTCGGGGGGCTCGGGTACAACATATTTAATCCTGCACTGATAGGAAGGGCATTTCTGCAGGCTGCATTTCCGGTGCTGATTACCACATGGGAGAGACCTTTAGCATGGTTATCAGAAGAAGTCGATGCTGTTACTGCTGCAACCCCTTTAGCCATGATGAAATTCGATATGAAAATTGAATCGCTTTCGAAGATGCTGACAGGAAATGTGGGAGGGTCCCTTGGTGAGACCTCTGCAGTAGCACTCCTGTTAGGGGCAGCCTTCCTGTTATACAAGGGATATATACAATGGCGGATACCGGCCGGTATTTTTACATCGGTTGTGATATTCGGCGGGATATTCTGGATCATTGATCCGTCTAAATATCCTGACCCGCTCTTTCATATATTAGCAGGCGGTATGCTTATCGGTGCGTTTTTTATGGCGACCGATATGGTAACATCTCCAATTACATATAAGGGGTACTGGATATTTGGAATAGGTATAGGCATCCTTACCATTATCATAAGATTAAAAGGTGGATTACCAGAGGGGGTCATGTACTCTATTTTATTGATGAATGCGATAACCCCTCTTATCAACAGATATACCAGACCGAGGATACTGGGGAGAAAATGAATAAAACAGTATTAAGGATGTTATTAGTCCTTACATCAATAGGTATCATTTCAGGTGGTGCCCTGTCCGTAGTCTATAAGGCTGTCTTCCCGAGGATTGAAAGGCATAGGTTAGAAGAGCTCAAAAGGGCTATATTTGTCGTACTCCCGGACGCAAAAGACTACAAGACACTTGAAAAAAACGGGTTGCAGGTGTATCAGGGGATTGATGAGACCGGTAACCCTGTGGGTATTGCCTTTGAGGCAAAAGGAAATGGATTTCAGGGAAAGATAACGATTATGGCAGGAATAGATAACCGGTTTGAAAAGCTAACAGGGATGTTAGTACTCGATCAAATAGAAACCCCGGGACTTGGAGCCAGGGTTGCCGGGGATAAGTTCCAGAAACAGTTCAAGGGACTGAGTATAAGTCCGGAGATAACATATATAAAGAATAAGAAACCTGAGAAACCAAACGAGATCCAGGCTATTACTGCTGCTACTATTTCGTCAAAGGCTGTTGTAAAGATTCTAAACCGGCAAATAAAGGAGATAACTGAGACGTTTAAGTTAAATTAACCACCTACAGCCGGGATTTTTTGACAGGATTTACAGGATTTCTTTCCTATTCATCCTGTATAAAAGATGATAATAAAATGAATTTAAAACTCCTTATGACAGTCTTTGCTACTATATTTATTGCAGAAATTGGAGATAAAACACAAATGGCTACTCTTCTTTATGCATCAGGAACTCAAAACAACAAATTAACTGTTTTTTTAGGTTCTGCATTAGCTCTTGTATTAGCTTCTGCAATAGCTATCATAGCTGGTTCAGCATTATCTCATTACATTAATGGTAAGTATTTATCCTGGTTTGCTGGCATTGGTTTTGTTATAGTTGGCATTTGGACAATTGCGAAAGCTTAAGGTAAGTTTTAGTAACCGTAATTCAGTAATCTAACTAAAATAGGAGAAACAATGGCTGAAGATACAAAAAGATCCCTGTATTATGAATTTGTAAAGGGATTGTGGCAGGAGAATCCTATATTCAGGATGCTTCTGGGGATGTGTCCTACCCTGGCAGTTACCAACTCTGCTATAAACGGTCTTGCCATGGGATTGGCTACTACATTTGTTCTGACCTGTTCCAGTATTATGGTCTCCTTAATCAGAAAAATTGTTCCGGGTCAGGTGAGACTCGCCTCCTTTATCGTAATAATAGCAACCTTTGTTACTATAGCAGATTATTTCCTTAAAGCATTCTTCCCCCCTATCAGTAAGCAATTAGGGCCTTATGTCCCGCTGATAGTGGTTAACTGTGTAATACTCGGTCGTGCTGAGGCCTTTTCCTCAAAAAAACCTATATCTCTTTCTGTTGCCGATGCATCAGGGATCGGGATGGGCTTTACAGGAGCGTTGGTATTCCTGGGTATAGTGCGGGAGATATTGGGTTTTGGAAGTATATTTAATATACAGATATTCGGTGAATGGTTTGAACCGTGGATTGTCATGGTACTTCCTGCCGGGGCGTTTATAACGCTGGGGATAATGATAGGGGTGATTAATATATTCACTATAAACCAATCAGGCAGGGGAGTCTGCTTCGGCTGCAGTATAGGGTATAGGCTAAAGGAAAAGCTCGTTACAGCAGAATCTATGTACCTTACACCAGAGGAGTTAGAGGCAGCAAAGGCAGGGCCTGAGAAAGAGAAAAAAAGAAGGAAGGGGAACTAAATGGATATCTTGCTGATCTTTATCTCGGCAGCAATAGTAAATAACTTTGTCCTGACATATTTTCTTGGCATATGTCCATTTATAGGTGTCTCAAAGAGGGTAGATCATGCATTTAGTCTGGGTATAGCTACAACCTTTGTTATGACTCTGACTGCTGTTGCAACCTGGTTGATAAACCACTTCATACTGATAAGATTTAACTTGCCGTTTCTTGAATATGTCTCATTTATAATAGTAATCGCATCCCTGGTACAACTGGTAGAGATGTTTATAAGAAAGGTGAATCCTTTTCTATACCGGACACTCGGCATATTCCTTCCGCTGATTACTACCAACTGCGCGGTGCTCGGACTCGCACTTTTTGCTGTATTGAGGGATTACAGCTTTATAGGGACAGTTGTCTTTGGACTTGGAGCAGGACTGGGATTTACCATGGCCATCGTAATAATGGCAGGGATCCGTGAGGAACTGGAGATGGCCGATGTCCCGCTTCCTCTTCAGGGAGCAGGGATTACACTAATCACAGCAGGTCTTTTGGCATTATCCTTCATGGGATTTGCCGGATTGCTTACAGCATGATTAAATAAAAGGTAACCGTTCACAGTTCACGGTTTACAGTTAACAGTTATACTTTAAAGGCTCACAAATTGTGATTTTATAATTTTGCAATTTCCCCCTCTCCCTCATGGGGGGATGGGGTGAGGGGCATAAACATAGGAGAATTAAATGCGTCTGTATTAGTCACAGTTTATGACCTTCTAAAGTATAATGAAAACAGAAAGTAAAAGGAAATTGAAAAAACTGTAAACCGATAACTGTGAACGGTTACGAATAAACAAATTAAAGGTTATATATGGAAAACATATTTATACTAGGTTTGGCCAGCATGGGTGGACTGGGTTTCCTGCTTGCCTCCTGTTTGGCATTAGCCAGCAAAAAACTGCGGGTAGAAGAGGACCCACGAATAGCCATGATTAGAGAGGTACTTCCATCAGCCAATTGTGGCGCTTGCGGGATGCCGGGATGTTTTAACTTTGCAGAAGGAGTGGTAGGTAATGAGGTAAGTATAAGTGGCTGTCCTGTAGGCGGGGCAAACACGGCTCAGGAGATTGCCCGCATAATGTGCGTTGAGATAGAGGGATTTCAGAGAAAGGTAGCAAAGGTTCTTTGTCAGGGGGGGCTAAAAGAGACCGAACGGAAGGCAGTATATTATGGGATTGTCGATTGCAGGTCTGCCTCTATGATAAGCGGCGGGGAAAAGGTGTGTGAATGGGGATGTATAGGTTATAGTAACTGTATAAAGGCATGTAAGTTCGATGCCATTTATATGAATCGTAATGGATTGCCGGTGGTAGATGAGGACAACTGTACAGGATGTGGAAGATGCGTTGAGGCATGTCCGAGAAACCTGATAGAAATGCATCCGCCTGAAGTAATGGTTCATGTATACTGTAAAAATCATGCCCCCGGTAAGATAGCAAGGAAGATATGTAAGAAGGCATGCATTGCCTGCAAGCTCTGTGTAAAACCATGTCCGGATAATATACATATAGAAGATAACCTTGCTGTCATTGATTACTCAAACGGTTTCATCGGGGACAGGATCTGCACTGAAAAGTGCCCTACCGATTCTATTGTATACAACTGAACCATTGATTTTACTGCAAAAACCTCAAAAACAGGGTAGCCGCAACCTTTAGGTTGCGTAAGTGCCTGATTTATGGCAAGCTTTTTCGCAGGATAAAGCAGCAATTCCATGTTCCCCGAAAATTGCCGGGGATAAAGCCCGCGGCTGCCAATTTCGGGGGTTTTTGCAGTAAAGTCAACTTTTACAAGGAGGGCATAAAAATGGATCAAAGAGAAAGAGAGAATAAATGGTGGACAGATGCCCGCATAAATCTTAGATATCTTCGCAAAAAACATGGATGGTCACAGTTTGAATTGTCAGAAAAAATGAACTGCAGTGATGCAAGGATAAAGGCCCTTGAACAGGGGAAGACCCACTTTACTCAGAGTTCTCTGGATGATCTCTGCGCGGTATTTAATGTGCCAATCTTTGAATTATTGACATCACGGGAGTTGTACCTGAAAAGAGTAACAAAAAATGATCATATGAAGGTAAAACGCAGACTATCCAGGATATACTCTGCTTTAGAAAATTTATTGCCCAACTTTGGAAGGATATATGAGGGTGGTATTGTAAATACCTTTGGATATAATTCCAATACAGAAAAGATATATTATGAAACATGTGAACTTCTGAACTTTAAGAGTGTAAAGGCGAACCAGGATATGGAGCTAATATTAAAGATGATGAAGGGGCAGGTGGAAAAGGAAAATATATCCCTTGCGGTAATAGATCTGTTAGAAGAAAGAGTATCGCAATGTATTAGAATCGAAGATATAAAAACAAAGGCATCCCCTATGTACAGACTCTTTGCTAATCTTATAGTATCATATGATATTCATGTGTCTCATATGTTAAGATCTCCTATATATCTAAAGCATACAGAAGAAATATTTGGTGTTATATGGGTAGGACTTTCCGGTATAAAGGGAATTGATGAAAAGTTTCTTGATAAACTAACAGATAAAATCAATCATATATTGACAGATTAAATGCTATCCTCAATTATTTGCATTTTTTGCATCCCTCCTTTTTCTACTATTATATATTATATTATTACCCGCTTGAAATGAGAAAGAGCCATAATAAAAGCAAAAGGAAAAATCCCAAGTGAGGAAAAGATATACAGACATATCCTATGTTTACCGGGAATTTTTGGAAAGATAAGAAAAAACTTGACAGGGGTATTTGAATATTTTATAGTTAGCTAAAATACTAAATTACCATAGGAGGTGAAAATAAGAATGAAAGTCGAGTTACTATATTTTGATGGATGTCCTACCCACAAAGATGCCCTGAAGATCCTCGAAGAATGTGTCCGGGAGGTAGCCCCGACCATTAGAATAAAAAAGATTAATGTTGTCTCTGATGACCAGGCAAATTCCTTAGAATTCCTTGGTTCACCTACAATTAAGATTGATGGCAGAGATATCGACGGGAAGGTTCAGGGGCACAAAGACTTTGGATTAAAATGTCGTGTTTATGAATCAGAAGAGGGATTTGGAGGACTTCCTCCCAGGGAAATGATCCTCAATGCCCTTCAAAGAGGGAAGTATCATGAGTAAGGTCACTCTATTGGTGGCAGATTGGTGCCCGGTCTCCCGCAAGGCAGAGGATCTCTGGAGAGGACTCTCAAAGATCGGGGTTTTTGAATATGAAGAGGTTGATATTTCCTCCCCTGCTGGAAGACAACTTGCGAAAACCCATTCTATTGATTCAGTTCCTGTTACCTTTATAGATGGGAATATTGCCTTCCATGGTCTGCCTAACAAAAATGATGCCTGGAGAAGAATTAACGAGATAGCAGATGAAGGGATACGAGATAGCAGAGTTAAAAAGGATTGTTAAGCTCTTTAATAAGAGACTGCTGAAATAAGAAAGAGAAAAGAGAATAGAGAAATTTTAGAGAAGAGGATATCTGAGTCTATTCAGGATAGAATATAAAGATACGGTTCTTCTCCCAATTTACCGTAGAAAATGGGAGAAGAGCCATTTTTTGAGCAGGATATGTTTCTGTCAAAGACATTAAGAGGAGGTGGATACAATGAAGAAGATATTACAGTTTTTGGTAGTTGCAGTATTGTTTGTATTGCTTGGCTTTATTCCTGGAGGATATGCACAGGAGGTCTTTTTTGACGATATAAATTTCGGTTTTAATGATTCGAACCTAACACCGGATGCTAAGTGGTATCTGAACAAAACAGCAGAATGGCTTACAGGGAATCCTTTGGTAAATATTTTAATAGAGGGTCACGCAGATACAAGGGGAACAGAGGAGTATAATTCATGGCTTAGTGAGAGGAGGGCAAAGATTGTAAGGGATTACCTGATTTCTCGTGGTGTGGCCCCGGACAGGTTAGGAGCTAGAACTTATGGTGAAAAAAAGGCCTTGTGTAGTGAAGATAATGGGAACTGCAGGAGACAAAACAGAAGGGTACACCTAATCCCGGTGAGGCAGGACATTGTCAACCAACACCGTAAGATATTTCTGGAACTTGGTCTCTCCAAGTATACTGCCACTGAGGTGGCCTTCGCAGTGTCCATGGTTTACGATAATATCCAGAAACAGAAGGCCACAAACCCGGATTGGGATAAGATGACGGACAAGGTATTACGAGGTGCACCAGAGAATCTGGAAGAGGCAGTGGCCAGTCACCAGAATAGGTTCAATAAACTTGGGATATCCAAAGGTGCCCAGAAGGAGTTGACAGACGCATTTACATTTGTCTATACAAAACTTCATTCTGAAAATCCGGACGAAATGGCACTCAAGATAAAGGAGATGATGAAGCAGTTACCGCCATGTTGCGATGATGCGATCTTCGAACGTGCTGGAGTGAAACAATAGAAGTAAGCGTTCAGCCGTCAGCATCTGAACGTTTACCAATAGGATTAAGGTAAAAACCGGAGTTTATCCAAAAATTAAACTCCCAAAATAGCTATCTCTTTGTTATTACAGGCTTTCTATAATTACAGGATGAATTTTGGGGAGGAACCGCAGTAAAAAATGCTTGACAAGAACTTTAAGTATTGTATAATTTACTAAAATGCTAAACAGGAGGTTTGGTATGGAATGTATAGGGCCCACTATATCCAAAGAGGAACTCAAAAAATTGAATAAGATCCTGATGTTTTCTCCAGAGCTAGAAGATCTGTCTGCCTTCTTCAATCTGTTGAGCAATCCAGCACGACTTAAGATTTTTTATCTCCTGGGTATAGAAAAGAAACTCTGTGTATGTGATATATCAGAGGTATTAGGAATTACCATATCCGCAGTCTCCCAACATTTAAGTAAGATGAAGGCCTATAACATAGTTAAATATAGAAGGGAAAATCAGACAATATATTACTATTTAACAGATCATCCTTTCAATTTAAAGATTAAGGAGAATTTTATTGATTCTTTAAATATATAAGGAGACACCTGAAAATGTCAGATAGTGAATGTGACAGTAAAGAAACTAAATCCCCGTCTTCGGAAGATAGTAATCATATCTTACCAGAGGTGAGAAGGTTTTATAGCTATCTTATTGAGAGGATGCTAAAGAATGGAGGCCCTCTATCTCTGGAGTCTATATGTAAAGACCTTTCAATCATATCTTCCAAAGTCTTTGATCATCTGAACACTTTAGAAGGGCTAGGTGCAATCTATCGTCAAACCGAAACCCATGAGATCATAGCCGCATACCCTCTCTCAGGGGTAAGAACAAAGCATCAATTAAAAAATAGTTATGGGATTACATATGCCAATTGTGCGCTGGATGCCTTATGTATAACTCATCTCTTTGATATGGATTATGAAATATTCACGGAATGTCATGTCTGCAAAAGAAATATTACTATTGGCATAAACAGTAGAGAGATTGATTATATAAGCCATAAAGGTATTATGGTATGGGAGAGTTTTAAGACCAGTCCATTACCTCATATATTATGTGTTTGACCTTCTACAAACTTCTTCTGTACGGAGAAACACCTTAACGGCTGGATAGAAAAAGCTAATGATGCTGGAAGATATTTTAATCTTGGAGATGCCCTTATAAGGGCTAAAGAGTGGTGCAGTGTAAAGATGTATCAAAAGGTAGCGCTTGGGATTAGTAATGGCAATAGTTGCTGTTCTTGATTAACAGGTAATGAGTTGCCAGTATTCCGTTGTATTTTGTATTTTCAGCAACAGACAACTGCAACCAACGATAAGGGGGTTCAATAGAATGTCATATGTCTTTATGAAGGTGTTAGAGGGATCTCCGGAGAGGTATGATTTTGGCATCAAAATACTCTCTCTTGGAAGGATTAATAAGATTATGCTTGATATGGCAGATTCAGTAATATCTGGTGACAGGGTCCTGGAGATAGGATGTGGGACAGGGACATTGGCAGGGATGTGTGGTGAAAAGGGTGGAATGATAACCTGCATAGATCTTTCTGATAAGATGCTCTCTATAGCAAGAAGAAAGATTGAACCTGTAAAAGAAAGGGTAGATTTAAGGCAATTGAGTGCAATGGAGATGGACACAGAATTTGATGGTCAAAGTTTTGATATCGTTTTGAGCTCCCTTGTCTTTAGTGAATTGGAGGATGATGAACTGAAATTTGTTATTCATCAGTGCTGCAGGATATTGAAAAAAGGCGGATATCTTGTAGTAGTGGATGAGGTTGAGCCTGATAATCTTATCCCCAGGGTCTTTTACCGGGGACTCAGGCTCCCTATGGCAATATCGACATATATCCTTACCCAGCGTCTCACAAGACCTATTAAGGATTTTAAAAATAAGATAAAGGAATCCGGTCTTAATATAGTTGAGGTAAAGAATTATGGATTTAGAACTCAATTGATAAAGGCACAGAAAAGTGGATGAGTGAGCCCTAAATATGATCGATTTATTAAAAGACATTTTTCAGACACTCTTTAGATATCTTCCCTTTCCTGCGCGTACCGGGTTATATAGATTTGGGAATACCGATGCGAATGCGCCGGTCTTATTAACATGCAATTTTGATCTGACAGTAAGGCGTCTTTCTAAGATCCTAAAGAAGGCAGGGGTTAACTGCTATCTTTTAGTGGCGCCTAGTAAAGGGATAAATGTCTGGTGTGCTGCATGTGGCGGGCATTTTTCAGCAGAGAGTGTTATATCTGTTATCAAGACAAGCGGGATCAATAATATGGTCAACCACAGAACCCTTATACTCCCTCAGTTGTCTGCCAAAGGGGTCTCTGTAAAAAAGATCAAGGAGGCCACGGGGTGGAATGTCAGATTTGGCCCGGTCCATGCAAAGGATATCCCTTCTTATATCAGGGATAATCTTAAAAAGACCAGGGAGATGTCAATGGTAAAATTTCCTATTATTGAAAGGATTGAAATGTCTGTTGCGCATGCCAGCCTTATCACATTCTTTTTTGTTGTCTTCTATCTTATTTTTTGGAAGATGTTCCTGTTATATATAATTCCATTGATATGGATTTATTGTCTTATTATAGGTGTGCTGGAAGAATGGCTCTGGGGCAAAGATCTCTTCTGGAAGGGGGTAATAATAGGGGTGATATCTGACGTCATATTTTTATCTTATTCCCTGATAAATCTGTCATTGTCTCCATTATCTCTGATAAACCGGTGTGTTGTATTATTCTCCTTATCGGTCTTTATTGGATTTAACTCGAGGGGACAATCTCCTCTTCTGAGCGGGGCTGTGCATGCCAAGGAGACATTATGGATTGTCTCGTTTTCAATATTTATTCTCTTAACAATAAACCTGGCCGCTCTATCAGGTTTTGTCCCCGGTTAGACACCAGATGTTTTTATGGGAGATATTATAGTGGCTTATAAATGGAGTATAAATTATGAAAAATGTGGCGGATGCGGGACATGTATTGATGTATGCCCTCTTGCTATATACGAGCTTAATAATAACAAAATCGCTGTTAAAAATGGCATCGAATGCGGTGAGTGTGGGGCATGCAATGCTCAATGTCCGGAAGAGGCTATAATTGAGAAAGAAAGACTTACAGATTGAATATGTCTCACAGAGGTTACGTGTAACCTCGTACAAAGGGTCTTTAGGAATAAGGTGCAATGAAGACTATTCCGGTTAATTTAATAAAGGGAGAATGCAACTTGTTTTTTCGCAAGGCCTGAATAGGAGGTAAACAGAAGATGAAAGAAAAATTAATCACAAATATAGGGGCATTGTTTTCGGCTGTTTTGGCCTCAATGTGTTGCATTGGTCCCCTTATCCTTGCAGGGTTTGGGCTTGGAGGTATTGGGATGTGGACAAGTTTTGAAAAATATCGTCCCGTCTTTATTGCAGTTACAATATTGCTTATAGGAACAGCCTTTTACTTTACCTATAGGAAGCCCAAAGTTGTATGCGAGGATCCTTGTTGTACACCTAAATCGAATAGGTTTAATAAGATGATGCTATGGATAGTGACCATGTTTGCACTAGGATTTATGGCATTTCCTTATTTTACCAGTGCATTTGTCAGCGGAGGAAGGGATAGCTCGATCACAAATAGAAAGACATCTGTAGAAATGGTCATAAAGGTTGAGGGGATGACTTGTAGTGGTTGTGAGGCACATATTGAGAAGGCGGCAAAATCGGTTCCCGGGGTTATAAAGGCCAAGGCAGATTACAAAAACAAAGAAGCACGTATAGCGTGGGAAACTACTCCTGGCAAGGCATCCATACAAGAGCTGATAAAGGCTATAGAGGATGTTGGTTATAAGGCCTCATTACCGAAATGAGTGGCTGAATTAAATGAAAACCCCTCAAGATACCGGGTAATTACTGTTTTGCTGCATAATTGAATAAAGGAAAATATTAGAATTGTGGAATATTGCAAATAAATAATTTTTCTCTGTGTTCTCTTGGTTAAATTTAATATTACTCTCTAAAATGAAAGGAGGAGTATGAATTTAATGAGGATTAAAAAGGGTTTATTAAATGGTTTTGTGCTATCCCTGATACTGGGAATCGGTATCTTATTTGCCGGCTGTAGCAAGTCAAACAGTATCATTGTAGATAAGGCATGGATTGATACCAATTTGGCTGGAAAAGATGTGCTCTTTATAGCTGTCACAAAAGATCTGGATGTTTTTCCTGCAGGAAAGGGAACTTTTTATGAGGATGCCCATATAGGAGAGGAGGATGCAAATGGCAATATACTATGGGAAGCAGTTAAGATTCCATGGTCTAAAGAGGTATATCCGGATTTTGAACTCTATACCTTTAAAGGGAGTGCAAAATTAGACTGGGATTATGGTAATTTAAATGATGATACCGACGGAACCGTTACGAGGACGAAGCCCGGTTTTCTTAGTCAGGCAGATCCAAATTCAGCGGTATGGGTATTTGAGGAATTAGGGATTGTCCATGGCGTGCCATCAGACCCGAGAAACGATATTGACCTTGTCTTTTATATACAGGCAAAGTATTATTATACCACGCAATATGCAGCATATCTCTACTGGCTCCTTGAACTGTATGGCTATCCACCAGATAAGATGCATATACTCGATGGGGGGTTGATAAAGTGGCAAAACGAGGGTGGATCTGTTGTGTCAGGTCAGTGTCCGGCAATAACCCCTGGCAAATTTATTCCTGAGGTAAGAGAAGACATATTTGCAGACAAGACCATGCTGCAGGCAATATCCTCGGGCAAGATTCATGGGGCGATAATTAGTGTACGGTCTTCTTACGATACAGCCTTGGCCGCAGGAGGGAACTCACAATGGTCTCTTGAACCAAAGTGGTTTGATCCTCTGCAGGGCTATACTATTCCTGGTGCAAAAAATCCAAATGTTGTTGAGATTTCGTATAACTGGAGGTCTGCAATGGAGGAGGAGATAACCGGACTAAAATGTTCGAAATCGCGTCCTGCAGAGATATGTGTATGGAAGAAAGACGACGTGACGGGCAATGTCAGGCTTGACCCGATTATAGAAGTCTTTTTTACTGATAATAATATCGGAAAGAATGATCCGATCTTAATCTATTGAACTTGAGAGGGGACTTCCGCGTCACATAGTTATGTGACCTTAAAACATCTTGGATATACAAATGTTATGAATTATGGCGGCGGCACAGATGATTGGATGTATGCTGCCATGGCTGATCATATGGCGAATCTTGATGATCTTTCTGCTCCATCAACCCGTACATGGAAAGATAGCCTTAATGGTCCAGTAACCGGAGACGGGACCATTATAGTAAATAATAATATGGCTACGAGGAGTGGCAATTGGAGAGTAATAGGTGATCCCGGAGAATTTATGCGTGTTAATGGCTATACAGATTACAAAGGCGGATTTGCCTCAGCCATTATTGTCCCTGAGGCATTTCTGCACCATAATTGCCTCCTTAGTGAGGGTAGGGGACGGGTAACATGGATCCCGCATATACTGATGGACGGGAATTATGAAGTTTATGTATGGTTGACCGATCAGGTTGATACAACACTTGAGATCCGCATAGCAGATTCTACGGATCCGAATGGGGAGAGGGTAATTACTAAACCTGGTCCCGTGGAAACCACCAATATTGGTGAGTATAGAATCAACTTTGCAAAGGGGGTATTGGACCGTGTGAATGTGGAGGGGCCGGTTACAACCCCCGGTTGGTACAGGCTAAGCGGTCTCAGGGCAAAGGAGAAGACGATCGGAAATTTAGACTATAAATATTATACCTTTGAAAAATATAATTCCT
>QIDP01000088.1 GCA_003229375.1 Nitrospirota bacterium | reverse complement strand
TGACATAATTATAATAATAGCTTATTTTATATAGATAAATTATATAGATAAATAGCCGTTTGTGGTACCTCTTATTCATAACTATTTAAATTAAAACCACAGAGAACACAGAGATTTACTCAGTGTCTTCTGTGGTTAAATATTAAACCACTGAAAATATTGTAGAATCTCAGAGACGTTTATTTATGTTTTAAGTAAAGAGGGGCAAGATTTAATATGGCACAAGTGCAGCTAGCAGAAAAGAAATCAGCTTTTAAAAAGACAATAAAGGGCGGGATAAAACATGAAAAACTGGGAGATATGCTCAGGAAAGACGGACTAATTACCAAATCCCAGTTAGATGAGGCATTAGCCGTTCAAAGGAAGAATAAAAGTCGTATAGGTTCAATCCTGGTTAGGATGGGTTTTATAGATGAGGATACCATTATCAATTTCCTGAGCAGGCAGTATGGGTATAGTACGATAAAGATAACAGATCTTAAGATTAACCCTGAGACGGTCAAGGTATTACCCTATGAAGTTGCAAAGGAGCATATGATATTTCCGGTTAGGGTGGCTAACAATGTATTGACACTCGCTATGTGTGATCCTACAAACAACACTACCATAGAAGATATTCAGACCATGACAAAGCTCTCAATAAAGGCCGCGGTTTCACAAGAGAAGGATATAATCGATGCCTATAAGAGCTATTACCATATAAGTGATGAAGAATACAAGGGATTCTTCAAGAAGATAGATAGTGGAGGCGATGATAAATCATTGGAGATAAAGGATATCGATGATATTGGCTCACTTGTCTCCGAGGCAACAGATGAGATAGCTGTTGACAATGAACCTGATGATAAGGATATCGGAGAAGATCTATACTCGGCAGGCGATGCCCCTATTATCAAACTGGTGAACAGTATCCTGACAAAGGCGATAAAAATGGGTGTTAGTGATATACATATAGAGCCCTTTGAAAGTACCTTTCAGGTAAGATATCGCCTTGACGGCACCCTCCATAGATCACTTAACCTCCCTATACAGATTAAGAATGCGCTGATTTCCAGGTTCAAGATACTGGCAAATCTGAATATAGCAGAGAGGCGTATCCCTCAGGACGGACGTATAAAATTGAAGGTAGGAAGAAATAGAACCGTTGATTTCAGGGTCTCCACACTTCCTACCTTATTTGGAGAGTCTATAGTCCTTCGTATTCTGGATAAATCTACCCTGAATGTCGATCTTACAAAACTCGGTTTTACACAAGAGGGATTGGATAAATTTATGAAGACCATAAAACGGCCATTCGGTCAGATTCTTGTGACAGGCCCTACCGGGAGCGGGAAGACAACGACCCTCTATTCTGCGATAAATGCCTTAAATAATGTCGAAACCAAGATCCTGACCGTAGAGGACCCTGTAGAGTTCAACTTTCCCGGGATCAATCAGGTCCATGTCAAGACAGAGATCGGAATGACCTTTGCAAATGCATTACGGGCCTTCTTGAGACAAGATCCCGAGATCATCCTTGTTGGTGAGATCAGAGATATGGAAACAGCCGAGATTGCAATAAAGGCTGCCATGACAGGTCATCTGGTATTCAGCACAGTTCATACGAATGACTGTCCATCTACTGTATGGAGGCTTCTGGATATAGGCATACCCGGTTATATGATTGCCTCCTCTCTGACAATGGTTATTGCCCAGAGACTTTTACGCCGCATCTGTACCAATTGCAAAGAGGAGGTAAAACCCAACAAGAGGGAATTGATTGAGGCAGGGTTTACCTCTGACGAATTTGATAGCCTGAAAATCTTTGAAGGCAAGGGGTGCCCGAAATGTGCCGGCACAGGGTACAAGGGAAGAGTGGCAGTCTATGAGATAATGGAGATCCCCGAGACTATTAAGGAGGCAATCACATCACAGGTTCCTCAGGAGCAGTTGAGAAAGATTGCCATAAAGGAGGGCATGTCTACCTTGCGTCAGGAAGGGCTGCATAAGATCAGGGAGGGGGTTACTACCATATATGAGGTGTTGAGGAATACGGTGATGGTAAAAGAGGCACTCCCTGCATATCTCCTGAATCCGGATGAACTGATCTTTGAGAATGGTGACGTGATAATCAAGGAAGGGAATACAGACAAGAATTTCTATCAATTGATTCAGGGAGCCGTGGAGATATATAAGTATGACATAAAGGTAGGAGAGATAACCCAGCCGGGAGACTATTTTGGCGAGATGAGCGCACTTATGGATGTAGCAAGAACCGCTACTGTCAAATCGAATGGGAAGAGTGTAGTTAAGGTCTTTCCGGGGGATAAGCTGAAAGAAACTATTGAGAACTATCCGGAAATCGCTATTCGTATAGTCAATTCTCTGATTTCAAGGTTAAACGAGGCTGACAAGAAGATCTCTATAATGGGAGGAGATAGGGTAATCTGATTGTAAGTTCAAACTGAATTTAGAAAGATATTTATTCAATTATCGATTGAAGTGCCTAAAGTTTGAAGTGCCTAAAGTTATTGTAAAATTCTTTATTATCCATAACTTTAGATCACTTTAGAGCTCTCCTCTGAATCATGAAAAAGATTAAGAAAGGCTTAAGAAAAGAGATAATAGCTGATATAACTGTCCTTCTGGTAGCTGCGCTGCTGCTGATCGGTATCATCCTGTTAAAGGTAACCAAACACCTTTTCACCGAGTACAGGTCCCAAAACACCAGAGTAATGGTCTCCTCTATAGAAAACAGCATCTCTATTATGATGAAAAATGATCCGATTCTCTTCCCGGATATTATGAAGGAATCCGGTATTACAAAATTGATAGGTCTCTATACCAGAGAAGGGGGATTCAGCGAGCTGTCTATAGTTGATAAGGGATTGAAGGTGCTTGCATCCTCAAGGAGTGAACTTACAGGCAAGACACTTAAAGATCCATTTTTACTGAAATGCATTAATAATGGGATATTTGATATCAGAGAAGAGAAAGGGAAAGAAAGTTCTTTTTTTCTGAATAAAACAGATAAACTCATCATTACATCACCCATATATATTGAAGGACGAATTGTTGGTGGTATCAGTGGTGAAATGTCACTACTCGATCCGAGAGGTATCCTTCTGAAGATGCGTGGATTGACATTTCTCTATATAACTGTCGATGCACTGATATTGGTGATATTTGGCAGCTTTCTCCTTTCAAAGACTGTAGTAAAACCTATTCAGAGATTGGTTGAGGCGACAGAGAGGGTCTCTGATGGCGATCTTGGCCATAAGGTAAAAGTGGAAAGTGATAATGAGATAGGGAGACTCTCTTATGCATTTAACCAGATGACAGAAAGGTTGAGAGATAAGACAGAAAGTCTTGAAAAACATATAGAACTCCTCAAGAAGAGAAATATAGAGTTGAGAGAGGCAAGGGATGAGGTTATGCGTTCTGAAAGGCTGGCAGCTATCGGGAGAATGGCAGCAGGGGTTGCTCATGAGATAGGTAATCCCTTAGGAGCGATAAATGGATATATCAATGTCCTGTCTAATGCTAAAGAGAGAACATCAGAGGATATAGACTCCCTTAGGAGGGTTGAGAGGGAGGTTGACAGGATAGACGAGATAGTAAGAGGGTTATTGAATCTTGCTACACCCCCCAGGGGTATCATAACAGATGTGGATATAAATCAAATTCTTAGGGATTCTGTCGAACTGCTGCACAATCAAAAGGCATTTCGTAATATAGAGATATCTCTTAACCTGTCGGATGAGATTCCTCCTCTGAGACTTGATGGTCATAAGATGGAGCAGGTTGCAATAAACCTCTTGCTGAACTCGGCAGATGCCATGATAGAAAATAGAGGAGGGAGCATGGCTGTCTCCAGTGAACTGACAAATCATATACCTGAAGATAGATTCGGCAATGATGGGAGACAGGTCAGGTTAACCTTTTCAGATACAGGAGCGGGCATACGTGAAGAGGATGTCCCCAGGATATTCGATCCGTTCTTCACCACAAAGGAACCCGGAAAAGGGACAGGACTTGGTCTCTCTATATGCCACAGGATTATAGAAGATATGGGAGGGAGGATAAGCGTCTCTGCCCAAAAAGGTGAGGGGACTAGGTTTGAGATAATGATTCCTGTGAAGGAGACATGCTAAGGATTAGGATAAATATCAAATATCAAATTATACTGTAACTACTCAGGTGGATAGTCTATAGGTATTTAGCTGAATAGTGAGGAAGAAATATGCGATGATCATACAAATAGAGTCTGAAAAGGTGTTGGGAGCCTTGATTCGTTCTTTGCGCAGTCCTAACAGACTACAGTCTAAACAACCTGAGTAGTTACATTTGATATTAATTTTTCTTTTAAGAGGTGATTATATTGTCCATGAAGAAGATATTAATAGTAGATGACGAAGAGAATATGCGCCATGTATTGACATTGATCCTTGAGAAAGAGGGTTATAAGGTAACCCCTGCACTGGATGGAAAGGATGCGCTCCTCAAAATAGATGAGGATGAATTCGATATTATCCTGAGCGATATCAAGATGCCCGGTATGGATGGGATTGAGCTCTTGAATGCCCTGCAAGAGAAGGCGATTGCATCTACAATTATAATGATGTCTGCATACGGAACAGTTGATACTGCTATAGAGGCCATGAAGCTCGGGGCATATGATTATATATCGAAACCCTTCAAGGGAGATGAGATCATACTCACCCTGAGAAAGGCAGAGGAACGGAAGAGATTAGAAACGGAGAACCGTCTCCTCAGGGATGAGGTAAGAGAGAAGTATGACTTTAATAATATAGTGGCAAAGAGTCATGAAATGCACAATATCTTCAAGATCGTGAAGAAGATAGCCCCCTACAAGACCTCTATTCTCCTTACAGGGGAGAGTGGAACCGGGAAGGAACTTATTGCAAAGGCTATACATCACAGCAGCAATCGATCTGACCAACCATTTATTGCCATAAATTGCGGTGCTATCCCGGAGAATCTCCTTGAGAGTGAGCTCTTCGGTTTTGTCAAAGGCGCCTTTACCGATGCCACACAGGCCAAGAAAGGACTCTTTCAGGAGGCTGATAAAGGCACACTATTCCTTGACGAAATAGGTGAACTTCCGCTTATGCTCCAGGTTAAGTTCCTGAGAGTCTTGCAGGAGGAGGAGATCAGGAGAATAGGGGATAACATGAACATAAAGATCGATGTGAGGATGATTGCAGTAACGGCAAAGAACCTTGAAACAGAGGTCAAGGAAAAGAGGTTTCGTGAGGATCTATTCTACCGGCTCAATGTGATGTGTATTGATATACCACCCTTAAGAGAGAGAAAGGAAGATATCCCCCTCTTAACAGCATATTTTATAGATAAGTACAATGAAAGACTGGATAAAAGTATCAACGGGATAGATAAGAAGGCGCTTGATCTTCTTATAAATCATCCATGGAAGGGAAATGTCAGGGAATTAGAGAATGCAATAGAGAGGGCAATGATCTTTGCTGATACCAGCAAGCTAAGGATAGGTAATTTCCCGCAGGAGGTCAGGGAATATAGCAGCAGAAAGGAAGAAACATCTTCTGATGATGGTGAGTTATCAATCCGAAAGGTAGTCAAGGATGTTGAGAAGACATTGGTCATAAAGGCTGTAGAGAGGGCAGGTGGAAACAAGGCCGGGGCTGCCAGGCTGCTGGAGATAAGCTACCGCTCCCTGATGTATAAGCTGAGGGAGTATGATATCGATATGTGAACCGCTTCTCTCATCCATACTTTTTCAAATAAGAGCCTGAGATATCCTATTCGTTTCAGTAGTATAAGAGGAGATGCATTACAAACCCAGGAGTCAGGCACGATCAAGTTCCTCTTTGATTTCTTTTATCGTATATTGAAAGGGTGAAACTCCATATGTAGCCAGAGAAAATATAAACTCTGCCCTTGAAAGTCCTGCTATTTCAGCAGCTTTTTCCTGTGATATTATTCCCATTTCATACCATTTTGTAGCTCCTGCAAGGCGTAACTCTCTTGCTAATCCCTCTGGATCCTGTCTAAGTGCTGAAAACGCTCCTTCAGGCATTTCAAGTTTTAATAAAACCGACATTCATACCTCCATGACTCTGAAGAATTAAACCTGAATATTTTTAGTATAACAGAAATCATAATCCTACTGCAAAAATCCAGAAATTGGTAGCTGCAGGCTTTAGCCTGCGAAAAAAATTGCTATAAATCAGCCACTTACGCAACCTAAAGGTTGCGGCTACCCTGTTTTTGAGGTTTTTGCAGTGAAATCAAATCATGATTGATATTTATCACCGATTTTCACAAGGCTTTTAAGCAACACAAACCAAGGGTGATAAATACTTATTATAATTCAGTACAATAATAGTATGAAACAAAATCAACTTAAAAGCAAGTGTGAGATTAATAAATCAGCAATTCTCGGTGAACATAGGGTATGTTGGGATATCTTTTCCTCACTTGGGATTTTTCCTTTTGCTTTTATTTATGATAATGTTAGGGTAGCAAAAGAAAAAATTTTGCATTTTTTCTTGACATCTGTTATTATGTATCCTATTGTTTGATTTATTCATTATTAGACTGTCTTGACTAAGGGTTCGCTCAAAAATAAATTAGCATTCTTCGCGCTCAGATTTGGGCCAGATTCCCGAATAACGGGGCAGGTTTGGCCGATCTGATTTTGTAGGGGCAACCCCCTGTGGTTGCCCACCAGGAATAGCAGCGCCATAGTATAGTCATTAGTATTTAGCTATTCACTAACAGCCTGAAGGATGGGTGGCATGGACAAACTTGTTTGTCCGTGCTTTAATACCAATTATATCTCTTTGAGAGGAGGTGAAAGAACGGATATTTTAGAATGTGAATGGAGTAAGTGAAATTGGGCCTCCAAAAGAAATCCAGTAATGAACTGCCTTGCAGCCTAACTGTGAGGGGTTGATTGATCAAAAGGGGATAAAAGAGATGAAAAACAAAGGGTTAATGACTTTGTTTCTATGTGCCGCCTTTCTTATGGGCTTGATAATGCCTGTAAGCAGCCATGCCAGATCAATAAGCTCTCCCATCCATGTTGACATTAGCTTTGAGAGCCGGCAGCCAATATTAAATTCACCTGAAAATCTATCTTTAAGGATAACTTCTTTTATGGATGTGTCTGACGCCGCGATTGACGTTTTACTGCCTGAAGAGATCCGTCTGATAGGCGGTGATGAGTCCTGGTTTGGAGATATAGGCAAAGACGAGATAATTGAAACTTCAATTGTTGTAGAGATTGTTAAAACCGGCAGGTTCACTATTAAGGTTGATGTGGATTGTGAACAGGATTCAACTTATATAGCTTCTATATGCCACACCCAGTACCATCTCAATATTATCGCCTCTGACCGAGAGGTGATAGCGAGCACCGACTCATTTCGTACTATGATTTTGAAGAGAGCAAGGACACCGGAAGAAAGAGAAAAATTGCGGAGAGAATTTGGACTAAGGGGTGGAATAAGGGTTCCCACTCCCCCATCATCAATCCCGATAGTTCCTAAGCCTTTGCCTGATTTTCTGAAGCCGGAACAAGATAGCTCTATAAAACCTGACGAGGAATTTCTAAAAGACAGCAGCGCAGAAACAGAGGCCGTGGTTACCGTAACCGTATCCGGGACCATGACATACAAAGATTTTACAGGAAGAACACACCCCATACGATACGCAAAGGTCCGGGTTCTTGATAAAGATACCCTCTTTGACGACATAATGGGTGAGGGATCTACCGGCCCGGACGGCAAATACTCAATAGAGGCCATTGGCGGCGATCCGGACAGTCCTCCTGATATTGAGGTCAGGGTCTATACAGCTATTGCAAACAACAAAATAGCCACAGTGAAGTCACCCGCTGGTAACATATACTACATAGCGGAATTCTATGAAAATTATGCTGATACAATGCTAGACGTGTCGCTCACCACTGATACGCCCATATCTGGCAGTACCGACGATAGCGATGAAGCCAGAGCCTTTTCCATCTTGGATGCGGTTCTCCAGTTTGCTGTTGAGGCTTATTGCTTAAATGGAAGCCTGCTGCCGCGAATACGGGTAAACATTAATGATGCCGATGATGGATCATACTATCAAGAATGGCCTGTCATAGACGATGAATTATATATTGCGAGGTCGGATGCCTTTGATTGGGATGTTATCGGGCATGAGTACGGCCATTACTTGGTGGATGAGGGCACGAGTATATTTAATAGTTTTTTTGGCGCTCCGGGGGGAATACATTCTGGAGGGAGCACCATACCCTTGTATGGAAAAAGGAAAGGAATCAAGCTTGCCTATTCCGAGGCATTATCCACGTTCTTTTCAATTGCGGTTCAGGTGGAATCAGAATGTACAGGTAACTTTGGCATCTTTTTGCCGGATATCCCTAATACCGGCAACCGGATATGGGAGGACAAAGAGATAAGTGGTTTGAGCCTTGATCTTGAGGATATAGGGAATGGCAATATTTTAGGCCCCGGCCAGGGTTACGCGAGCGAGAACTCTATTTCAGCGTCTCTGTATGATCTTATTGACAGCAATTCAGATACCTCGTATGACGGCTCGGCAGGAGACAGTATTGATGTGTCGCCTAAAAGCGTGTGGAATGTTGTAAATACCTCAGGGCAAAACAACGTTGGAAAACTCTGGAAAAAGATCGCCGGTTTAGTTGGAGTGAATGCCAGGCTAGGCGTAGCAGAAATCTTTGCCATGAATAACATTGCCCCTGAACTTCAGGAACCAGTGGAGGGCAAAGCTGTCTCCGGAGCAACATCTCCAACATTTAGCTGGCTTCCAAATGGAGATCCTAATGATGGCTTTGAGCTTAATGGCTTTACAATCTATGTCTCTATGGACAACTTTGCGACTATCCTTATGAAGAAGAGCGGAATTACTGCCAATGAATACACATTTAGTGATGAAGATTGGAAAACGATTGTTCAGGCCGGTGATGAGGATACAAAGTTTATGTGGGCAGTAACAGGATACAATGACAAGTCCCCGAGAATACCGCCTACCGGAGGGTTCTTAAGCAATACCCAGAGTTTTACAGCATCACTATATTGGACAATAGTTATAGATGCCCGGACTTATGCTCCTGAAGGTTATACATATGATAATGTGGATGTAACCTTGACAGATTGTGGTACAGTATTGGGACAAAAATATACAACAACCGTATCTAATAACTGTCCAGGAGGTGGCGAGGGCTCTCTTAAAGTCTATCTATTGGCCTCTAATCAGTATTTAGGAGGTGGTTATAGTAACAATGGATGTAATGGGCGTATAGCCGCTACTTCTTTAGGGGAATTCACAAAGAAGGATATTTTCTCAAAGATATATTCTCAAACTACAACTATCGATGGATATATGCGTGAGTTTTATGAGGGGATTTGGGAGTTGATTTGCGAATTAAATGATGGAACAATAGCGTATCCTATAGACGGGTATCAAAAAATAACTGAAGGATCTTTGAGTTCCTTATCATTTACTGAGGTTTCAGTTAATTCACCAGAGATAACTACAATAATAGATACATTGTTCCCGGGAAAGACTATAGACCATGCATTTAAATCAAGTAATTTTAGTGGGGTAGGATATTTTATAAATGAAGGTAGTTATACTTATGCTGGGACTACTGAACTAAGCAATTATTGTGGTATCATAAGTCAAGACGAAGCAACAATTTGTTATAAAGATGAAAATTGTGATCCTCGTGATGGATTTTGTTTAAATGCAAGGGGAATACTACCTGGTCATTATACATGGTTGATAAAAAAAGTAAGAATCTATATACATGATTTAGGTTATGATGAAACATATGGTTATCCATGGTGATGAAAAAGGGAGTTGACAGTGGATATTCTCGATATATTCTGATAGGATAGTAAGTGAGATTTTGTGAGCAAATGGTTAATCTAACTTGATAGTATAGGAATTTTCATTTTGGACGCAGATGAACGCAGATTATCAAGATCAAAATATAAAAAGAATAAATATTATCTGCGAATATCAGCGAAAATCTGCGTCCTAAGTTAATTAATCGTATAGGAATTTTCAATTATCAATGTTCAATTTTCAACAAAGGGTGCATTTTCAGAGTAAAGTTCTCTCTCCCTGGGTGGCATGGACAAACTTTGTTTGTCCGTGTCCGTGTAATAGATTGGTTGTAAAATGAAACAACAACGAAAAACCATACGCCATTACAATGATCCAGGCCATGCTCATTTTTTAACATTTTCCTGTTATCAAAGACTTCCATTACTTAGCCGCGATAGAACAAAGAGATGGTTAATTGATGCGGTAAAAGATACCAAGGAAAAACATAAATATGGACTGTGGGCCTATGTTATTATGCCGGAACATGTGCATTTTATAATTTTACCATTATGCCCCACATATGATATTTCACTATTTTTAAAATCCGTGAAACAGGCCGTTTCAAGAAAGGCATACCATTTTTTACAAAGAAACAATACAACCTGGCTGGATACATTAACAGTCCGTCGAGGCAGGAAAGAAGTTTTTCGATTCTGGCAAACCGGACCAGGGTATGATCGGAATATTCATAGTGAAGCTGAACTATTGGAAAAAATAAACTATATCCACAATAATCCAGTTAAAAGGGGTCTTGTAAAGACCCCGGGGGAGTGGGAATGGTCCAGTGCAGGGTGGTATGAATGCAAACGGGGAGGTCAGTTGGCTATAGATGATTATACCTTTTCTTCTTTTGCAAGGGTGTTAATGCCAACGGAGCACGGACAAACAAGTTTGTCCATGCCACCCGCAAATTTGTCCGTGGGTTAGGCTGAAAAGGTGTTTTCAGGTGAAACCCTCCCCGAATGGCGGGACAAGCATGTCAACTAGTGTCGGCACAAAGGGAAATGAAAATATAACTCGAAAGAGGTGAGAGGTGATATGAAGATAATCAGGGAAAAGAGCGGTTTTTCTTTGGCAGAGACAATGATACTTCTGGCTATCATTGGTGTCATGACTACCATTGCCATACCCAATATTGTAGAATGGCTTCCGGCTAAGAGGGTAAACGGCGCCATAAGAAACCTGGCTGCTGATATGCACTGGGCAAGGATGAAGGCAGTGGCGGATAATAACAGGTATGTTATCTGCTTTGATATAGGTAACGATACTTACTCTATATATAATAATCTTGTTACATGTAATCCTCCTCCTCCTAATCCGATAAAACAAGTTATTATTCCTGATTATTATCCAGGTATAAACCTTACTATGTCTACGTTTGGCATACTACCAGGTTTAATCTTCCAGCCGAGAGGAACAGCCAGTAATGGCTCAGTCGAACTAGAAACCCAAGATGGAGATAGATGTAAGAGGATAACTATTATAACTACAGCTAGAGTAAGAATCTCTGATTGCCCCACCTAAGAATAATTTTACTTTTAAATTTCCTCTTGTTGCTAAGCTCTTGCTTAGCAACACATTTGCTATAGAAGCTCTGCTTCTATAATAAAAGCAGGAGCTTTTACCAAATTACGTTCCCAAGCAGGAGCTTGGGAACGAGAGTGTGGAGCTATTTTGCTACCTGCATCCCATGAATAAAATCCCTCTTCCTAAACAGGGATTCAAACTCCACGTCCCTTTTCTCTATATTCTCCCTTCCTCCCTCTTCCCTGTCGATAAGGGCGATTGCCTTTACAACATTTAATTTAAAATCCCTTGCAGCATCTATAGCCTCTATGGTGGATTGACCTGTTGTAACCACATCATCAAGTATAACCACCCTGTCATTCTCATTTACGTCACCCTCAACAGGCAGCTTAAGCCCATGTTTTTTGGGTCTCTTTCTTATACAGAAGGACTTAATGATTTTTGATTTTTGATTTTTGATTTTCGTTTTTAACCCGCAACCCGCAGAGATGTAACTTATCAAAGAAATTGCGTTTGCAATAGGGTCTGCCCCAAGGGTCAGGCCGCCAACAGCATCTATCCCGAGATCCGAGATCATCTCAAAGAGGATATTTCCTATCAAGTACTTACCCTCCGGGCTGAATGTAACCTTTTTACAGTTAAAATAATAGTTGCTCATCTTCCCCGAGGCCAGACAGAATATCGGCTTTTCATTGTACTGGAAGGATTTTTCAAAGAGTAGTTCTAATAATCTTTTCTGACTATTACTATTCATCATACCATTTCTGTATCCGTTCACAGTTTACTGTTTTTTCAATTTCCTTTTACTTTCTGTTTTCATCACCTGTTAACTGTAAACCGTGAACAGTTACCCATTTCTTAAGTAAATAGCGCCTAAAGTTAATGGTATTATATAGGGTCAATGGATAGGTGTCAATAATTATATACAATACACATGTTTTTACCTTGCAACCTTTATTTGAAATCTCATGTAACTCATTAATATATTGCGACACATTGTCTCTTAGGTAATGCTCCCGATATGCTGTGTATAATATGGTATACGCCATGAATACTGTTTTATAACTTTTGCACAAGAATTTCTCTTTTCTATCAAAGCTCCTCTTAAAAATCGTGACAGGAAAAAACTCTTTTTTTGATAGGTATATCTTTTTAATAATGATAATTAAAACATATAGATATGACCTTTAGAATAAGCCGGGCCCATCTGTAATTCCCCTTTGTCCCGGCCCCCTTTGTATGGATAGACTAGCTATGGTACATATAATGCAATTTTTTTTGTCCGGGAGAAAATGAAAAGGAGTGCTGCGGTTGGTGGAATAGATGAAATGAGTCTCTATATGTGGGTGGCATGGACAAACTTGTTTGTCCGTGGGGGGATTTCAGGTGAACAATAAAAGAGGTTTTACACTATTAGAGGTAATGATATCCCTTGTTGTTATTGCCGTAGGTCTGCTCGGGATTGCGGAATTATCCACATCCGTGATAAGGGGTAACTCCTTTAGTGACAAGATGACCACAGCCTTGATACTTGCCCAGGACAGGCTTGAGGAACTAAGGAATCTCAATTTTAATAATCCACAGTTAAACGGTGCTAACTGGAATGTCATGAATTGGGATTCCAATGGAGATTTTATGGTAGATGCGAATGATAATGATAATGATAATGATGGCATCTCTGATTTTTTCGATATAGATGATGATGGTGACGGTGTAATAGCTAATGAGGTTTTTGACTATATAAATTCTGGCGCAAATATTGTGATTGCTCCCGGCAATCCAATAGATATAAATGATAATGGCAATGTTGTTACAGTCCAAATCGGAGGTTTCTGGAGGGTCTGGAATGTATGGAATAATAATGCCCTCAATGCCGATGCTGAGAACAAAACAATAGTTGTTATGGTTGGCTGGACCGATGATACAGGCCTGCATAGTGTGGTTGTATCCACTGTTAGATCCAATATATAACAACCGTATAGTGTGGGAGTGGAAGAGGAGAATTAAAATCTAATCCCACCCGCCCCCCCTTTTGAAAAAGGGAGGATTAAGGGGGATTTTCAGAGGAAGGTGAGTGTAAAGTGAAAAGGTATCTATATAAAGAGAATAAAAAAGGTTTTACCCTTGTAGAGTTAATGGTGGCAATGGTTATCAGCATTATCGCTGCTATGGGGGCCTATGATGTATATATTTCTCAGAATCATGCCTATTCTGTTCAGGCACAGATATCAGATATGCAGCAGAATGCAAGGGTAGCGATGGATCTGATAACACGGGAGATCAGGACAGCGGGTTGTGATCCGGCAGAGGTTGGCATACAAGATATTGTAACAGCAACCCAAAATACAATCCAAATCCGGGCTGATCTGAACGGGGATGGAAATACTGCCGGTCTAAATGAGGATATTACCTTTGCTTTTGTAAACAATACGATTACCAGAACAGATGCTGTTGATGGGATTGCACAACCCATAGCAGTGAATATCTTAGATTTGCAATTTGTGTATGGACTCGATGTTAATGGAGATGGAGCTATATTTACACAGGGGACCGCTGCAAATGATGACGAGTGGGTCTTCAACTTTAATGGTGATACTATAGCCGGTACTATTGCCGCGTTTGGTGGAAACGGTACTATAAATGATTCTCTCAATCTTGTCCGGATAACTATTCGTGTTATATCAGCCAGACCGGATCCAAATATGACTAATCTGTGTAATGCAGCCGGAACCTGCTGTGGTAATGGCTGTGGTGGCTTCAGATTGAGGGTTTTGAATTCATTTGCAAGGCCAAGAAATCTTGGATTATAATGAAAAACAGTGCTGCGGTGCTGCAAGTGTTGCGGTTGGGGTAATGCATGAAATGAGTCTCTATGGGTGGGTGGCATGGACAAACTTGTTTGTCCGTGTAACAAATTGGGTAATGCGGGAGGTGTAAGGTGAAAGAGATTATGAGACCAAAGGGTGTTAAGGAATATCTGTCAGAAGAGAGAGGCGCTGCATTGATCGTTGCCCTTCTCCTGATGGTAGCGGTGACTGTCCTGGGCACAGGGGGGATGATAACTTCTTCAACAGATATACAGATCAGTGGTAATTATAAGACATCCCAGGAGATATTTTACGGTGCAGAGGGCGGTATTGAAATGGTAAAAGGGATAATAGAGCGTGCCATCAATGATAGTGATGGCGGGGTTGATGCTAATACTGATACGGTCTTTGTCAGAGATCTGCTTTTTCCCATGGAACCACGGGTAACTGATAACGATTATGATCATAATGATAGTAATGACGGTGGTAGTCCGAGTGCGGATCCTGATATGGAACTACCCCTGTTTGTAGATGTTGTAATTCCCCTTAGGAATATACAGGTATTAATAGATATAGATGTTACCCCGAGGATACTTGTGGGTTTCTCCCCGGAGTTTGCCGGCGGCTATGAGGGGATAGGGTCCGGCTCGGATGGGGGGCAGGCCAACTTTTATCGCGTAAACTCCGGGGTACGGGCGGGCGGCTCTATTGCAAGGTCAATCCTGGGGGCCGAGTTCCGGAAGATATATTAACAGGGGTAACTATTCAGGTTTTTGGAAAAGGGGGAGACCTGAATAGCTGAATAGTTACTAACAGGGTAGAAAGGAGTATGGTATGCAAAGCAATAGATTTATGATTTTTATGATTATAGTCATGGTTATATCCTTTATGAGCATGGATGCGGGTCATTCCAGTCTGTTTGGTAATGAGTCTTCACATTATGGAATTATAGAGACACATGAGGGATTTTTTGCAGGCTTTAAGGAGGATAGAGTGAGTATTGTTGACAGCAAAACTGATATTCTCTCTTCCTTCAATGTCTCGCCCTCTGTGAGGGTGACTTACAGGGATAACGCTATAGAAAAGAAGGATATTGCAATACATTCTATGGTGAAGTTGATTGTTATCAACAATATTGTAGAAGAAATCATAGCATGGGAGGAGGCAAGACAATGAAAAGGATATTAAGTTATTTTCGAATTTCGAATTATATGAAGAGGATATTCATAATATTGACTGTTTTACTTTTGGGTGGGTTGCGGACCGCACACATATCAGCTCAAACAATAGCTGATTATACTGCATATCCCCCATTTATGACCATATCTGTGACACCAAGTATCCTGATAATACTGGATAACTCGGGGAGTATGAACATGGAGGCATACAGTAGCGGTTTCGACTCGAATAAGACATACTACGGGTATTTTGATTCTTTGCTCAAATATGCCTATGGCAGCGGTATTGACGGATGCGGAGGTAAAGACTGTTTTTACCCTTCAGGCTCAGGAGAGTGGGATGGGAATTTTCTTAACTGGGTTAGCATGAGGAGGATAGACATAGCAAAAAAGGTGTTGGTGGGAGGTAAAACCGTAGGGAGATCCCCTGAACCCGATCCATATGCATTAGCAGGAGAGGTCCCTCCTGACAATGGCGCCTGCTGCAGAGAATTCAAGAAACAACATAACGGTACAGGCATGACCCCATATTCCGGTGATTATTATTATGGCGTATATGAGGATGGAATGATATACGTGGATGATGATGATTCGCCATTTTCCGGATGGCATGGAAGATACAACATCAGGGTTGAGATTGGCTCTGCCCCGCCGGAGGGGATCATTCAAAAGATGGATGATAAGGTAAGATTCGGTCTGGAGGTATTTAATATTAGACAGGGAGGAAGGATTGTAAACTATATAAAATCCGGCAATACAGGTGCCATTGTAACTAATATAGAAAATCTGCATCCTGAGACATGGACCCCCCTGGCAGAGTCCTTTTATGAGGGGGTAAACTATTTTAGGCAGGTTGACCCATATTATCTTTCGACCGATTATTCTGTTACGGGCAATGGTAATGATCCTTACTATTCCACAATTGTTGAAGAAACACTCTCATGCAGCAAGGGTTTTATCATTATGATTACAGATGGGGAATCTACAAAAGATTTAGATATACCGGACAATCTTAAGGATTATGATAGCGATAGCAATGACCCGGGCACTTATAGTTCTGATGGCTCGGATTACCTTGATGATGTCGCCCTCTGGGCACATACCACTGATATGAGGCCCGCCGGTGATAAGGAGATTGCCGGAGAACAGAATATAACACTATACACCATATTTGCATTTGGCGCAGGTTCCCAGCTCCTTTATGACGCTGCAAAGAACGGCGGTTTCATTGATGATAATGATAATGATATCCCTGATCTTCAGATTGAATGGGATGCAGATGGTGATAATATACCGGACACATATAGTGCGGCAGAGGAAGGGGATGATTTAGAGGCTGCTATCTTAAACGCTATAAATAGTATCCTTCAACAAACAATGACCTCTACCTCTCTCTCTGTTGTAACGACCGCAGGAGAGGGTGAGGGATCTGTCTTTCAGGCATATTTTCTGCCATCCAGGGAGGGAGTAGAGTGGCCGGGCTATCTACAGGCGCTCTGGATAGATTCGTATGGTAATCTGAGGGAGGATTCGGATGGTGATATGCAGTTAGATACTGATAACAATGACGATATAATAAAGTTTGTATTCGATCCATTAGAGAATAAGACCAAAATCAATAGATACCATGTTCAAAGCAATGGTCTGCCGGAAGATGCGCCGTATGAGACAGGCGTTGATCTGGATGATCTGAAATCACTCTGGGAGGCAGGGAAGATGCTTGCAGATAGGGATATATCTGCCGATCCCAGGAATATATACACCTTTGTTGACAGCAATGAGGATCATGCGTGCAATGTCAGCAAAACACCATGTGCACCGGGAGAAGGGGACTTTAAATATTTTACGGAGGGCAATGCCTCCACCCTTAAACCCTATCTAAGGGCAGATGATACAGGGCTATATACAGCAGAGAATATAATCAAATTCATCAGGGGTGAGAGCGAGGATGTAACCGGTTTAAGGAAGAGAAAAATAGATAATGGAACAGTATGGAGACTCGGTGATATTGTATACTCAACACCTACGGTTGTAGGAAGACCAATGGAGAAATACCACCTCAGATATCGGGATGATACCTATCGCGACTTTTATAAGAGATATAATAATAATAGAGAGACTATAGTATATGTGGGTGCAAATGACGGGATGCTCCATGCATTTACTGCCGGATTTTACGATAAAGAGAATAAGAAGTATAAGATTGCCGACGGAACCGGCAATACCCCTTCTGGGAGCGCAGCAGAGCCGGGGACCGAGATATGGGCATACATACCTTACAATCTTCTCCCCCATCTCAAGTGGTTGACCGGCGAAGACTACA
Source organism: Nitrospirota bacterium (assembly GCA_003229375.1). Classification (GTDB taxonomy): domain Bacteria; phylum Nitrospinota; class Nitrospinia; order SZUA-224; family SZUA-224; genus SZUA-224. The sequence continues at coordinate 36,755 of QIDP01000088.1, read as the reverse complement.
CACATGTATACTATGTAGACATGAAACCCAAGATCACAGATGCACAGATCTTTGAATGTGATACCGGCGCTAACCCTGTCTATGTAGGTAAAAATGGTACCACCGGTAAATGCTGGGGCACGATCCTTATAGGCGGAATGAGGTTAGGGGGCGGAGAATTGACAATAAATGATTTCAATGGCAGCGGCAGCCCGAAGACATTCAGATCGGCCTATTTTGCGCTCGATATAACAAACACTGCCAATCCCCCGAGACTGCTATGGGAATTTACAGCCCCTGATCTCGGCTTCACTGCCTCATATCCTTCTATAGCTAAGGTCAATGACAACTGGTTTGTGATTATCGGATCCGGTCCCACAGATTATGATGTAAACAGTGATCAAAACGCCCACATATTTGTCCTGGATCTCGATACAGGTAACCTCAGAAAAGAGTTTGATTTCACTGATGGGAAAGCCTTTATGGGAAGCACCATTACTGTGGATATAAATAATAGTTATACTACAGAGGCAGGTTACATGGGAATGACCTACAATATAGGCACTAAAGCGGCCCCTGAATGGAAAGGAAAAATGCTTAGAGTGGCAATGGAGGGAAAGGACGATCCTGTTTCCTGGATATCCTCAGAATTTTATAATACTGCCGTTGGAACCAAAGAACAGCCTGTTACTGCTGCCCCTGCTGCTGCTATTGCCTTACCACCCGGGTGTCTGCAGCCATCATGTCTTAAATATGATCTATGGGTATATTTCGGCACAGGAAGATATTATAATGATCTGGATAAATTGGATACCAAAGGACAGAGCTTTTATGGTATCAAGGAGAAGTGCTGGGATAATGTCAGCCTGAAATGGACCGATGGATGTACTGACATTGCGAGTAATCTCTATGACTCAACCAGTGTGGTTGTATCTGTAGGTGGAGATTTGGGCGGGACAGGAGGCGCTAGTGCTACTCTTGACGACCTCAATACCAATATAAAGACCAATTATGATGGATGGTATATAGATCTTCCTGGAAGTGGTACTTCCGAGCCTGCTGAGAGATCGCTTAATAAGCCAAGCATATTAGCGGGGATGGTCTTCTTTAATACCTTTACCCCTGATAGTAATCCCTGTAATTTTGGCGGAACAGGAAAGCTGTATGCCACTTTTTTTACAACAGGTACTGCATGGAAGGAAGACGTTATAGGCTTAAATGGGTCTATTGTTCTTAGATCCACAGATTTAGGGGATGGCGCTTCCTCGGGTATAAGCATGCATCTGGGAGATGAGGAAGGGGCTACGGCATACATCCAGACAACCACCGGTAAAATTATTAAGATTGATTTGCCGGTACTGCCATTTTCTGTAAAGTCAGGGCTGCTGTACTGGATGGAGAACAGATAGCGTCTGATACAAAACCGGCAGCCGCAGGCTTTAAGCCTGCGTAAAATCGCAGCCTGAAGGCTGCGGCTGCCGGCATGAAAGATTTTTTGCACGGAAGCGGTGCAAGATTCAGATACTATATAGTATAATATTCCTGACAACCATGAAATTGGTTGCACGGTTTAGAATATGTAATTTATTCATATCGCCACCCGCAATCTGCAAACCGCAAACCGCAGCTCACAACCCCTAAACCCGCAATTTGCTAAGGCAAGCCAGCTTTCCTTTAGATTTTTTGATTAATTAATGATATTGAAAACAAATAGTTATGACGTTAAGCAGAGGATATGATTCTGTTAATAAAGGATGATTCCTGTTTGTTGATACCCCTGTATCTGACTTTATCAGCATAGAGAGCCGATCAGTGGCATACATATTGCTCTTTAACTATTTACGATTTTTGAATGTAGATTTTCGATTGATGGGTGGCATGGACAAACTTGTTTGTCCGTGAGGGGATTTTCAAATGAAAGGATTTAACAATGAACAATACAAGCAATCCACTTAAGAGTCAAAAGGGTTTTACATTAACAGAGGTAATGGTTGTATTGGCCATGATCGCTATTATGGTTTCAATCGCGATCCCGAATATCGTTGAATGGATGCCAAGGATAAGGGTAAACTCCTGTGCAAGGGAGCTTGCCTCAGAGATGCATCTGGCAAGGATGACGGCTGTGAGGGAGAATAATAACTATCTAATCCAGTTTAATGCAGGGAATAATACATATACCATAATCGATGATGATAATAATAATAATGTTCAAGATGGTGCAGAGACAAGCAGGACAATAAATATATCAGTCTCCTGCCTCGGGATAGGGTATGGAAGTGCTGGTAATCCTGATGGCGTATTGAATGAGAATCCTATTGTTAATATTTCTTATAATACTATTGCCAATACCGTTAGCTTCGCGTCCAGGGGAATCATTAATGAAAATGGGGCGGTTTATTTAATCCCCGCAAATGATATTGCTCCCGGACGTCGGGACCGCATGAGGGCGGTGTCAACAACCGTTGCAGGCAGGATAAGGGTTTGGAGTTACGACGCGAATAGAAATAGCTGGAATTAATTAAATTTCGATTTAAAGAAGAAGGGAAGATTAATATGTTGATTAACAATAAAGGTTTTACATTGTTAGAGGTCATGGTATCACTTGTCATTATTGCTGTAGGTCTGCTGGGGTTATCATCCCTGACCGTGAGTATGATACAGGGTAATGTCTTTAGCGATAAGCTGACCACAGCCACAATATTGGCACAGGACAAGCTGGAGGAGCTGGAAAATCTGGCCTTTACTGATGCACAGTTAACAGGGGATGCGTGGACTGCCAGGAATTGGGATTCCAGCGGAGATAATATGATAGATAATAATGATAATGATGGTGATGGTGATGGTATCCCTGATTTTTTTGATGCGGATAAGGATGGTGATAATGTAGTAGATGCAAATATTTCTTTTGACCATATAAACTCTGAAACCCCTGCACCTAACAACATCATTAATCCAATAGATATAGATAATGCCGGTAATATTGCTAATGTCCAGCTTGGGGGTTTCTGGAGGATCTGGAATGTATGGAATAACGCTCCAACTCAGGCAGATACAACCCGTAAGACTGTAGTCGTTATGGTCAGCTGGATAGATGGTAACAGGAGGATTCACACAGTGAAACTCTCGACCGAGGTTAGTATTAGTTAGGTGAAAGGCACAGGGTGGCATGGACAAACTTGTTTGTCCGTGGGTTAGGGTGAAAGGGTATTTTCAGAGAAGAGGTAATAAATTATGCAAGCAGATAATAGAGGTTTTACACTTATAGAGGTAATGGTTGCCATAGTTATAAGTGCGATTGCTACTATTGGGGCCTATGATATATTTATCTCACAGCAGAGGACATATTCGGCTCAGGAACAGGTGGCAGCTATGCAGCAGAATGTAAGGGTAGCCATGGACCTTATGATGCGTGAGATCAGGATGGCAGGATATGATCAACTGACCACAGGATTTGATGAGATTATCACAGCAATCCAAACATCAGTCCAGATACGGGCTGATCTGAATGAAGACGGAGATACCGCTGATCAACATGAGGATATTACCTTCACCCTTGTAAACAATATGATTGCCAGAACAGATGCTGTTGACGGGGTTGCCCAGCCTCTGTCAGAGAATATTGTTAATCTTGCATTCGTTTATTTCGATGCAAACGGGAATCAAATTCCTTATGCTGACATTGATGGGGTTTTTCCCGTGGAACAGAACAATCGTAATGATATAAGACAGGTATCTCTTACTGTTATTGCCAGGACAGAGAGGGAAGATTCCAATTGGCAGGGATTTGATATTAACGGCGCACCCGGCGGCGGGTATCGTATAAGATCCCTCACCGTTAATATCAGACCAAGAAATCTTGGATTATAATGAAAAACAGTGCTGCGGTTGGAGGAATACACGAAATGAGTCTCTATGGGTGGGTGGCACGGACAAACTTGTTTGTCCGCGGGGGGACTTTCAGAGGAAAAATTCGATTTTAAGGAGGATAGATTATGTTGATAAATCGTGTTAAGCAGGTCATTGCAAATGAGAGTGGTGTGGCAATAATCGTCTCCCTTCTTATAATGGTAGCTCTGGGGGTATTAGGCGCAACCGCGCTGATGGTCTCTTCCACTGATATCAGTATTGGTGGCAATTACAGACAGGCCCAGGAGACATTCTATGCAGCAGATGGTGGAAGCGAACTGTGCAACTGCCTTATAAACCGCACCTTGGATGATCGTAACGTCTCCGCTGCTGATCAGTATATTATACAGGATCTCAATTTCGTAACAGAAATAATTAGTATAATTGATGATCCTGATAATGTTACTGCAGGTGATGCTAACTTTGCCCCTGATATCCGGACTAACATAAATCTGCTTGCCGTGGATGTAGATGTGGATCGTGTTTCTGAGACCATTGTTCGTGAAGGTTCTGCCATGGAGTTTTTATCAGGTTACGAGGGAATTGGAGGAGGATTAGCTAGCGGCGGTGGTGCAATGAGATTCCGTATAGATTCTGTAGGCAGGGGATCCAATGCCATCTCTAACATAGAAACCATGTATGAGTATGTAATAGGAATAGGGGGATAGTCTGTATTAATTTTCGATTTGAGAGAGGTTTGGTGATGATTATGATTATGAAGAGAATATTAATAATATTGACTGTTTTACTTTTAGGCGGATTGCGGACAGCACATATATCAGCCCAGACAATGACAGACTATACTGCATATCCTCCATTTATGATGTCATCTGCGACACCGAATATCCTGATAATACAGGATAATTCGGGGAGTATGAACAGACCGGCATACGATAACGACGATGATTATACGACTATAGATAATGATTTTGACCCGAATAAAACTTACTATGGCTATTTTGATCCTTTCAGTAAATATGCCTATGGCAGCGGTATTGCAGGATGCGGAGGCGAAGACTGTTTTTACCCTTCAGGCCCGGGACAGTGGAGCGGGAATTTTCTTAACTGGGTTACCATGAGGAGGATAGACATAGCAAGAAAGGTATTGGTGGGAGGTAAAGCTGTAACAAGATCCCCCGGGGCCGATCCCTATGCATTAACAGGAGAAGCTCCTCCTGACAATGGCGCCTGCTGCAGGCAATTTATAAAACAATATAACGACGCAGGAGCTATATATACCCCGCATAATGGTAATTACTATTATTGTGTGCAAGAGGGGAAGATTGCTGTGGACCCTTCAGCATCAACTATATATAGCGGAGGATGCAGGGGAAAAAATAAGGATAATACATATCAGCCATGTGCAGGCACAACAGGGATACATAACATCAGGGTTCAGATTGACTCAACCCCGCTCGGGATTATTCAAAAGATGGGGAATAATGTAAGGTTTGGTCTTGAGGTATTTAATGATACAGAGGGAGGGAGGATTGAAAGGTATATTAATTTTGGTGATTATGTATATACAGACAATAAAACCCATATTGAACATCTTGTAGATAGTGTAGAAAACCTCCATCCTAAGACATGGACTCCCCTGGGAGAATCTCTTTATGAGGGGGCAAGGTATTTCAGTCAGAAGTCCCCCTATTATACAGTTAATACTCCGTCCGATTATGAGATCGATGCGAATACATACAAGGATCCTTATTACTTTACGGATATCGGGGGAAAGGTCTCATGCTGCGAGAGTTTTGTCATCATGATTACAGACGGCGAGTCTACAGAGGATGACAATATACCTGTGGGAAGCGACCTTCCTGCTGTTGCATCCTGGGCATATACCACTGATCTGAGAGCACTTGACGGAGAACAAAATCTAACACTTTATACCATATCTGCCTTTGGCGCAGGTTCCCAGCTCCTGCAGGATGCAGCAGATAATGGAGGCGGGAAATTTTTTGAGGCACAGGAAGGGGAGGCATTAGAGGCCTCTATCTTAGGCGCTATAGATAGTATCATTAAACAAACAATGTCCTCTGCCTCTACCTCTGTTGTAACAACCTCAGGAAGCGGGGAAGGCTCTCTCTTTCAGGCATATTTTATGCCATCTAAGGATGGGGTAGACTGGCTGGGTTATCTTCAGGCATTGTGGGTGGACCCGGGGGGAAATCTCCGTGAGGACAGTGATTGCGACGGGAAACAGATACTAACCGAGGATAAAATCGTAGAGTTGGTAGTTAATGATAAAGGGGAGACAGAGGTATGGAAATATCAGGACAGCAATGGAGATGGGGTTCCGGACGGCAGCCCTCAAAAGGGCCCTCTGTATGATATTATCCCTATCTGGGAGGCAGGGAAAAAGCTTGCTAATATGAACGTATCTGCCAGGAAGATATATGCCGTTGTCGATACCAATGAGGATGGTTGGTGCAAGAATACCTGGGCGCCATGTTCTCAGGGAGAAGGGGAATTTATAGAATTTAAAGATACCAATGCCTCAACCCTTAAACCCTATCTGAGGGCAGATGGTACAGGACTATATACAGCAGATAATATAATAAACTTCATCAGAGGAGAAGGTGTAAGCGGTTTGAGGGACAGGACAGTAGATGTTGATGGGACAGCTAAGGTGTGGAGACTCGGTGATATTGTATACTCAACACCAACAGTAGTAGGCAGACCCATGGAAAATATGGATTTTATATACGCTGATGAAGATTATTTAGAATTCTATAACAAGTACAGAGATAGAGAGACCGTGGTATATGCCGGCGCAAATGATGGTATGCTCCATGCCTTCAGGGCAGGTGTCTACCATACAGGTGATGATCCGGGTACAGACGAGAAGGAGTATGGATGGTATGAGGATAGCAATGATAATAGAGGGGAGGAGTTATGGGCATATATACCTTATGATCTCCTGCCTCATCTTAAGTGGCTTACCGATCCAAATTATACCCATGTGTACTATGTTGACCTGAAGACCAAGGTATTGGATGCAAAGATATTCGACTCTGATGCGGACCATCCGGGTGGATGGGGTACAGTACTTGTTGGTGGTATGAGATTTGGAGGAGGGGAATTAACAATAAACAATTTCAATGGCAGTGGCAGTGCAAGGACATTCAGATCAGCCTACTTTGCACTCGATATAACAGTGCCATCGAGTCCAAGATTCCTGTGGAGATTTACACATCCTGATCTTGCTTTTACCATGTCATACCCTGCAGTGGCAAAGATAGGGGCTAATACCAATAATTGGTATGTATTTGTCGGGTCAGGGCCTACAGACTATAACGGTACCAGCGATCAGACTGCCAGCATATTCGTCCTGAATCTCAGGACAGGCCGAAAACTGGCTGTAAACGAAGCTGTAAAGGTTTATAATCTCGTTGAGAGCAATGCCTTTATGGCAAATCCCATCACTGTCGATGTTGATCTTAAAATAGATGACGTAAACGGAAGCTATGCTACAGATGTGATATACATAGGTGAGACATATAAAGAGAGTGGAGTCTGGAAGGGAAAGATGCTCAGGATATCGAAGACGGATAATTCTACATGGGAGGTATCATCCCTCTACGAAACAAATCCGGGTCAGTCTATAAGCACTGCCCCGGCTGTGGCTATGGATGGTAATCAGAACCTCTGGGTATATTTTGGGACAGGCAAGTTCTTGGGCCGGAACGATAAGACAGATACAAATGTCCAGAGCTTTTACGGTATCATGGAGAACTGCTGGGATAATGTTAACCAGCAATGGACCAATGGGTGTTATAGCTCTGCGGGCAATCTTTATGACTCAACCAATGTGGTTGTATATGAAGGTGGAGAGTTAAAAGCCGGCGGCACTCTTGATGAACTTGTCACTAAGGTAAAGACCGATTATGATGGATGGCGCATAGATTTCTCTGTATCAGGAGAGAGGGTATTGAGTAAACCGGTGATATTCGGCGGTATGGTACTCTTTACCACCTTTGCACCCAATACCAACATTTGCGGAGATGGCGGAGATGGATACCTGTATGCCCTGTATTATGAGACAGGAACCGCCTATAAGGAATCTATATTTGGTACCGAGAGTGATGCTGAAGCAGGTAAGGAAAAGGTACTTATTAAGGTACCCCTTGGAGTCGGCATCCCATCTTCTGTGGGGCTGCACATCGGAACCGAAGAGACCCTTGCGGGCGGAGGTAGTGGAGGTATCGGTGTATTGGATGTGTCGTGTGGAAGCGTTGCAAATTCATCAGGATCAAAGATAACGGCATTTATGCAGGGCAGTTCAGGTCAGATCACACAACAAACAATAGAGACAGCCCTCAGTCCAAACAGCAGGGTGATCTCATGGAAGGAGAGATAGATAGGAGAATGTTGATTGGTTGATTATGTCAATAGATTTTATTGTAAGCGTTCACAGAACACTGAAATTAGAAATTAGAAAAAAATGAAAAGAGTTTCAACTAATCAACTTAATCAACTAATTTTGAAAAGGTAGTTTCAAATCAGAAAGGGATGGTGATGATTATGAAGAAGATATTAATAATATTAGCCGTTTTATTTTCGGGCGGGCTGCAGACCGCACATATATCAGCTCAGACAATGGCAGACTATACTGCATATCCTCCATTTATAATGCCCTCTGCAACACCCAATGTCCTGATTATACAGGATAACTCGGGGAGCATGAACATGCCGGCATACGACAATGACGATGATTATAAGACCACAGATAACGGTTTTGACTCTACTAAAACCTACTATGGCTATTTTGATCCTTTGCTCAAATATGACTATGACAGCAGCGGTACCAGACCCGCATGCGGCGGTAAGGGCTGTTTTTATTCATCAGGCCCGGGAGCGTGGAGCGGGAATTTTCTTAACTGGGTTACCATGAGGAGGATAGACATATCAAGAAAGGTACTGGCAGGAGGTAAGGCTGTAACAAGGTCCCCCGGAGCCGGAGTAAACTATGCATTAGAGGGAGAGGTTCCTCCTGACAATGGCGCCTGCTGCAGGACATTTGTGAAACAATATAATGGTACATATTATGGCGTATATGCTGACGGCAAGATATACGTAGATAATACCAGCATGCCATTTAATATATATGGAGGGGGACATGGAAGACGTATGGGTATGGATAAGGATGACTGTTATGATGGTATGGGTGGTATGATGGGCGGTATGGGCGGTATGGGTGGATGGAAAAATTGCGGGGATGGTAGTGGCGCTGCAAACATATACAATATCATAGTTGAGGTTGGCTCAAGCCCGCCGGAGGGGATCATCCAAAAGATGGGTGATAAGGTAAGATTTGGTCTGGAGGTATTTAACCTTGATCAGGGAGGAAGGATTGAAAAGTATATTAATTTTGATGATTTTGTATATACAGATAACGGTTTAACTCAAACCCATATCAAGCATCTTGTATATAGTATAGAAAACCTTCATCCAGAGACATGGACTCCATTAGCAGAGTCCCTTTATGAAGGGGCAATGTATTTTAAACAGAATAATCCTCAAGAGTATTTTACGACTGATTATGATCTTAGTTCGGATTCATACAAGGATCCTTACTATTTTACAGATATTGGGGCAACAGTTTCATGCTGCGAGAGTTTTGTCATTATGATTACAGATGGGGAATCTACACAGGATTTAGCCATACCGGCCGCTAAGCAGAACTATGATGGCGATAGCAATGACCCTGGTTCTTATAGTAGTAATGGTTCGGATTACCTGGATGATGTTGCCCTCTGGGCACATACCACTGATCTGAGAAGTGATCTTAATCCGGAAGAACAGAACATAACCCTTTATGCCGTATTTGCATTTGGTTCAGGTTCCCAGCTCCTCAAGGATGCTGCAAAGAACGGTGGTTTCATTGATGAAAATAGTACTAATACACCCGACCTTCAGAGTGAATGGGATGCAGATAATGACGGCATACCGGACACATATCTTGAGGCGCAGGAAGGGGATATGTTAGAGGCCGCTATCTTAAGCGCTATAGATGATATCTTTAAACGAAGCGCATCGTCAGGCTCTGCCTCTGTTGTAACGGCTTCAGGAGGTGGAGAGGGATCCGTGTTTCAGGCATACTTTATGCCGTCTAAGGATGGGGTAGCCTGGCTGGGTTATCTTCAGGCATTGTGGGTAGACCCGGGGGGAAATCTTCGTGAGGATAGTAATGGCGACGGGAAACAGATACTAACCGAGGATAAAATCATAATATTTGATAACACTACAGGGAAGATAAATAGATATGGAGACAGTGATGGTGATGGTGTTCCGGACGGTACCCCCGAGGAGATATCTCTGGATGCTATTAGTCCTATCTGGGAGGCAGGGAAGAAGCTTGCAGAGAGGGACGTATCTGCCAGTCCCAGGAATATATATACCTTTGTTGATGCCAATGAGGATAATTGGTGCAAGCCTGCCTGGGCAGCATGTTCATCAGGAGATGGAGGAGACTTTATAGAATTTAAAGATACCAATGCCTCAACCCTTAAACCCTATCTCAGGGCAGATGATACAGGGCTATATACAGCAGATAATATAATAAACTTCATCAGAGGAGGGGATATAAGCGGTTTACGGAACAGAACAATAGGTGCCGGCGAGTGGAGACTTGGTGACATCATATACTCAACACCAACTGTGGTAGGCAGACCCATGGAGAATATGGACTTTATATATGCTGACAAAGATTATTTAGACTTCCGCAACCTATATAAAGATAGAGAGACAGTGGTCTATGTTGGTGCAAATGATGGTATGCTTCATGCTTTCAGGGCAGGGATCTATCATGCAGGGGATAAATCCGGAACCAGCGAGACAGAGTATGGATGGTATGAGGATAGCAATAATAAGAGAGGAGAGGAGCTATGGGCATATATCCCTTACGACCTCCTCCCTCATCTCAAATGGCTGACCAATAAATACTACAGCCATGTCTATTATGTTGATCTGAACCCTAAGGTATTAGATGCAAAGATATTTACGCCTGATAGTAGTGTACATCCAGGTGGATGGGGTACAGTGCTTATTGCCGGTATGAGGTTTGGCGGAGGGGAATTAACAATAAACAATTTCAATAATAGCGGCAGTGCAAGGACATTCAGGTCAGCCTACTTTGCACTCGATATAACAGTGCCATCGAGTCCCAAATTTCTCTGGAGATTTACAGACCCTGATCTTGGCTTTACCATGTCATACCCTGCGGTGGCAAAGGTGGATAATAATTGGTTTGTGATTGTCGGGTCAGGCCCTACAGATTATGACGGTACCAGTGATCAGACCGGTCATATCTTTATAGTCGATCTGAAGACAGGTGAACTCAAACGGAGATTTGATCGAACAGAGAGCAATGCCTTTATGGCAGATCCTATTACTGTCGATGTTGATCTCAAGATAAATGATGTGGGTGGAAGCTATGCTACAGAGGTGGCCTACATAGGTGAGACATATAAAGAGAGCGGGGCATGGAAGGGAAAGATGTTCAGGATATCGATGGAGGATGATTCCAGTCCTGCCAACTGGGATGTATCAACTCTATACGATACAGGTACCGGTAAGTCTATAACCGCTGCCCCGACAACAGCCATGAATAGTAATAAGGATCTATGGGTATATTTCGGGACAGGCAGGTTCCTGAGCACGGATGATAAGACAGACACAAATGGTCAGAGCTTTTACGGTATAAAGGAGAAGTGCTGGAATGGAAGCATATTTGCCTGTACTGATACGATAACCGCTCTTTATGACTCATCAAATGTGGTTGTATACGAAGGCGGGGAAGTAAGTACAGGTGGTAATTTTAACGATCTTATTAACGATATAGCAGCAGGGGATGGATGGTATATAGATTTTTCTCTATCAGGAGAGAGATCATTGACCAAGCCGGTGATGTTCGGTGGCATGGTCCTCTTTACCACCTTTGTGCCCGATACCAATATCTGCAGCTATGGCGGAGACGGATACCTGTATGCCCTATATTATGAGACAGGTACTGCCTATGAGGAATCTATCATGGGTACTGATCCTGGAACTGTAAATGCGGATGGTGATGAAAAGGTTTTGAGTAAGGTCTCCCTGGGATCCGGTAGCCCATCCCAGGTAGGTCTGCACATGGGAACCGGCGAGACCCTTGGGGGCGGAGGCGGAGGTGCAGGGGCATTGGATGTATCGTGTGGAGGTGCTGCAAACGGATCAGGATCAAGGCTGACAGGATTTATTCAGGGCGGTTCCGGACAGATTACGCAACAGACACTGGGAACAGCCATTAACACAAACAGCAGGGTAATCTCGTGGAAGGAGAAATAGATAGGAGAATGTTGATTGGTTGAGTATGTTAATAGATTTTATTGTAAGCGTTCACAGAACACTGAAATTGGAAATTAGAAAAAAAATGAAAAGAGTTTCAACTAATCAACTTAATCAACTAATTTTGAAAAGGTAGTTTCAAATCAGAAAGGGATGGTCATGATCGTGAAGAGGATATTAAGTTATTTTCGAATTTCGAATTTCGAATTTCGAATTTCGTATATCATCCTGACTATTGCCCTATTGATTATCTCTCTTTCATCCCCGGTCTATTCTGATATCTACAAATGGGTTGATGATCAGGGGAATATCCATTATTCAGATGATTATTATGGTATCCCGGAGAGATACCGCAGCAAGATAAAGGATACACCTTCATCTAATAATGGAGAGAGACAAGGGATCAGCCGGCCGCAATCCGGATCCGTTGAGACTCCTGAAAAAGAGGTGCTGGATAAAGAAGGCGATACCTCTGTAAATACAATGGATCAGTCGTCCCGGGGAACAGAATTTTTGCCAGGGGACATTGGCGATATCGAGGATATCACGGATAACAGAGCGGTTACACTAATCAAGGGGATGTCTCCAGGGGTGGACAAATCCGGAAATGCCCTCTTGTCCGGAAAGGTAAAGAATAATACCGGATATACCTTGAGTGATATCGAGATTACCTTTCACCTTTATGATTCTGCAGGCAGGACCATAGATGTGGTCTATGAACCGGTTGCAGGGGCAAAGCAGGAGGGGGTACTGGCAGGTGGTGAGACCGGAAAATTTAATATTGAGACCTTCACCCCCCTCACAAAGGTCAAATCATATAAATACTTTATCACGTGGAAGGGGTATCAGTAAGCGTTCTGTGAACGCTTACAATTTCTTTTTTTCTTTTTTTCTTCCCTATTCCTGCCTTATGTGGTATAATTAATTATTTCTGAATTCTAAATTAAAATAATAATACCTGACTAAATTCAAAAAAGTATACAGTGTGCAATTCGTTTCATAGTTGTATGAAACAAATTGCACAATCTGTTAAAATAAAAAGCATGTCTCGCCTGCCGGATCAGGCAGGGTGGGGATATTGCTGACACGTCAAGATTTATAATGCGTTTATTGTAATAATCGCATTTTATATAGTAAATACAAATAGATATAACAGGGGACATGTCGGGAAATCCGCAGAGAAAGGGAGATATCCATTCCGGCTCATCCCCTTTGCAGATGAAAAGGTGTATTGAGGGCACATATTTTGCGTATATTTATATCTTTGGTCTTTTTTCTTTTTATTGTTGATTTTTAGTAAACTCAGGTATTTAGTCTATAGGTATTTAGCTGAATAGTGAGGAAGAAATATGCGAGATCATACAAAGCTCAGAGCGTTTGTACTGGCCGATGAAGTTGCGATTTTTACCTATCGCGAAACAAAAAATTTCCCTAAACAGGAGGAAAAGGGCTTTACATTATTAGAAGTCATGGTAGCCCTTGTTATTCTTATCATAGGTCTGATGTCTGTATTATCCCTTGTTACGAGTGTGATAAGGGGTAATGCCTTCAGTAATAAGATGACCACAGCCACGATACTGGCCCAGGATAAGATGGAGGAGTTGATGGCTTTGCGTTTTGATACGGCCAATGACCTTACTCCAAATCAACATACAGATATTAACAATCCAATTAATGGGTTGTTTCGTAGAGAGTGGGAAGTAGAAGATTTTGGAGACTGCAAGAGGATAGATATTGAAGTAGGATGGCAGGGGATACAGAGGGCTCACGTTGTGACATTAACCACCATGCTATCCGGAGGCGATGAATTATGATACAGGATGAAAGGGGGTTTACCCTTATAGAATTGATGGTTGCAATTGCCCTTAGCGCGGTCATTATCGTGGTGGCCTATGATGTATTCATATCCCAGCAGAGGGCATATTCGGTTCAGGACCAGGTAGTAGAGATGCATCAGAACGCAAGGGCAGCAATGGATCTGATGATACGGGAGGTCAGGATGGCGGGCCATCAGACATCCCCCCAACCCCAAATTGACCCAAATAATACAAACAACACATCAATCCATTTTTATTCTGATCTGTATAATAATCAAAGAGAGCTTGTGTCAGATGGGGATACATGCGATCCCAATGAAGATATTACCTTTTCTTTTGCGAATAACACAATATTTCGAACTAATTTTTTGGGTAACAGAAATGACTGCAACAGGAAGCAAAGGATACAACCTTTAGCAGAAAATATTATAGGGTTGCAGTTTATGTATGGACTTGATGTTAATGGACCTGATGTTAATGGAGATATAATAACTGAAATTGGGGCAATCCCGGATGATGACGAGTGGGTCTTCAACGTTCCTGGTGACACTGTAGCCGGTACTATTGCCGCGTTGGGCGGAACCGGTACTATAAACGATTATCTCGTTCTTGTCAGAATCTCCATTACTGCCAGGACAGCAAGGCCGGATCCCAACTGGACAGTAATGGATCCCAACTGTCCCGCAGGGTTTCGTTGCAGAACCCTCACGGCTAATGTGAAACTGAGGAATCTGGGTATAGATTAATATGGTTATTGAGTTAATTCCGAAATTTTTGTGGAATGCCGATTCACAGGTCCCCCTCACCTCAATCCTCTCCCCGGGGGGAGAGGAGGTAATAAAAGGCATCTTGTATCTCCTCTCTCTCCTTGGGGAGGGAGTTAATTAATTAATCCCCTCTCCCCTGTGGGGAGAGGGTTAGGGTGAGGGGGGAGGAGAAGATTTCTCTCTTTTGGAGTTAACTCAATAACCAATAACCATATTAATTGATGGGTGGCATGGACAAACTTGTTTGTCCGTGGAGGGGATTTTCAGGTGAATAAGGAGAAATTATATGACAGTCCGGGTTAGAGAGGAGGTTTTCAGTTCAAAAAATACTCTGTCAGGTGAACGGGGAGCAGCATTGATCATAGCCCTTCTCATAATGGTGGTCTTGACTATCCTGGGTACAATGGCAATAATGGTCACTGCAACCGATATCAGGATCAGCGGTAATTACAGACAGGCCCAGGAGTGTTTCTATATGGCAGATGCCTGTATCGAGTTGAGTAAATGCCTGATTCTAAACCATGATTCCCACATTATACAGCATTGCACAGAGAAAGATATAGATGTAAATAGTAAAGATGATATAATAAAAGATCCTTCCTTCAGGAACGAAACTGTTGCAGATGATGTTATTTCTGATCCTGATATTCAGGTCAATATAGGTCCTGTTCCAGTGGATATTGATATAGATGTTCTTGTGCATATAGCACCCGGGTTCTCACCCGAGAGGTTTGCCGTAAAAATATTTACCATAGATTCTGTAGCCAGCAGAGATGCCAATACATGCTCCAATGTGCAGATTAATTATCAATCCGGCAAGAAGATTGAAGGGGGATTATAATGAAACATATCTTAACTGCTTTAGCCTTTATGCTTATTCTGCCATCTGACACCCTGGCTCAGACCATGCCCGATCATACTGCTTATCCCCCCTTCCTGTGTCAATCCACGCCGAGTGTCCTGCTAATCCTTGATAACTCAAAGAGTATGCTCTTGCCCGCATATGGCAATTATTATGAATCTGATCCCGATGCTCCTATACGCGGTGATCAGGAGAAATTTAAGGAAGATGAGCCTTACTCCGGTTACTTTGATCCGGATCCGGCAGGCAAATACTTTTATGACACTACCCTTAACCTCTTTACAAAGGATAATAATGGCAGCACAACAACAGAGGGTTGGATGCAGGGAAATCTCCTGAACTGGATTGCTATGAGGCGTATAGATATAGCAAGGAAAGTACTTGTAGGTGGTAAGGTAAACACACGCTCCGGCGAGGGGCAGAGGATATTGATAGGAGAAAAGGATACTCCGGATTATCCGGGCGCAGCATTCATAAAATCTTATGAGAATCAGGCTAAGACCCTGGATCTTTGGTTCGGGGTAAAGGATGGCAGCCTGTATGTGGTTAATAAGACAGATGTGATTAATAAAGAAGAGGTCTTTACAAAAGGAGATATTTATAAAATAGAGGTTACAGCAGCAAATGACCCCAAAACTGATTACGATGATCAGGGCAATCCCCTGGGCATTATTCAGAGGATGGGTGATAAGGTGCGGTTCGGTCTCGAGCTTTTTAATGTTCAGGCTGTTGAGACAGTTTGTAGTGATGAGGCGCATGCTTGTAAGAATCATGACAGGCACGGGAAGACAGGAGATGAATGCACGAATAGCGGTAGGGGTATTGAGCATAGATCAGAAAAAGGAGAGTGGGCAGATACATGGAGATGCACAGTATCAGATGGCGGCAAGATCGTAGTGCCGGTGGATTTCGGGGATGAGACATATACGGATGGGTCAGGGAATAAGACGACACATATAGATGATATAGTTACCTGGATAGAGTTTGGTAAGAGTGTGGTCAGGGATTATGAAGGGAATTCCAGAGGAGAAAGGAGGCAGGTAAGTAATAGGAGGGGGGGGAAAAGGAAGCGTCAAAAGCCCGGGGAGCCAAGCGGTTGGGCATGGTCGCCATTGGCAGAGGCATTCCGCGAAGGGGTCAGATATTTTCGACAGGAAAAACCGGTTTATTATCCTGATGATTTTGAAGTCAATAAGTCGTGGGATCCTTATTATTACAATGATGAAATCGAGTATGTCCCCTGCTGTAATTCTTTTATTGTATTTATCACTGACGGACAATCTACTGATGACAGGGAAGCGGGTTTTAAGGATAATGATATTGATGGGAATGACCCTGGAAGTGATGATGACTATCCGGGTAATATTCAGGAGAGACAGGGATCTGACTGGCTCGATGATATAGCCCTCTGGGCACATACAAATGATTTAAGAAAGGAAGATGATTTCAGGGGAGACCAGAACATAATCCTTTTCCCCATATTTCTTAACTTCTCCCAGGAGCAGGATGATGAACAAAGGGCCGTACAACTCCTTAAGGATGCAGCAGAGAATGGGGGCGGGGTATATCTTGAGGCAAATGACGGGGAGGAATTAGAAAAGGCCTTACTACGTGCCATAAATGATACCCGGAGACAGATCAAGACAGCGTCCGGCACCTCATTAGTTGTGGTCGGAAACTCAGGTGGTGGCGGGACAGCATTCCATGCATATTTTCGGCCCTCAAAGATAATCGATGAAAAAGAGGTAAACTGGCTCGGCTATCTTCAGGCGTTATGGGTGGATCCATACGGTAATCTAAGAGAAGACAATGGTGATAAAAGGCTGGACCTGGCAAATGATAAGATAATAGAATTCTCATTCAATAAAGATGCTAAAGAAACCGAGATTAAGAGATACGGTGTTGATGTTGATAATGATGGCAACCCTGCAAATGATTCACCTACGATAGTTTCCCTGGATGATATTAGTCCCATCTGGGAGGCAGGGAAGATGCTTGCGGATAGGGATATATCTGCCGATCCCAGGAATATACATACCTATATAGAAGGCACTACAGGCTTTACAGAATTTAAAGAGGGCAATGCCTCAACCCTTAAACCATATCTCAGGGCAGCAGACGATGCAGAAGCAAAGAATATAATAAACTTCATAAGGGGAGAGGATGTAACCGGTTTAAGGGACAGGACCATAGATGATGCCGGGACAGTGTGGCGGCTCGGTGATATTATATATTCAACACCCGCGGTTGTGAGGAGGCCAATGGCAAGATATATCTATAGATATGGAGATACAGGTTATTATAAGTTTCTTAAACAGTACCATGAGAGGGAAACAGTGGTCTATGTTGGCGCAAATGATGGGATGCTCCATGCTTTTAGAGCAGGGGTTTTCCATGAAGGTGATGATCCGGGCACAGAGAGTACAAGGGAGTATGGATGGTATGAAGGTAATAAGATAGGTGAGGAGTTATGGGCCTATATACCTTATAACCTGCTTCCCCATCTCAAGTGGCTGAGCGACCCGAATTATACCCATGTCTATTATGTGGACCTGAAACCCCGGGTAATAGATGCAAGTATATTCACGGCCGGTGATGACCACCCAAATGGATGGGGTACAGTCCTTATCGGCGGAATGAGGTTTGGCGGAAAAGGAGTGAAAATCGATGATTTTAATGGCAGTGGAGCCCCTAAGACCTTCAGTTCGGCCTATTTTGCGCTCGACATAACAAATCCTGCCAATCCTCCAAAACTATTATGGGAATTTACACATCCTGAACTTGGTTTTACCACCTCATACCCCGAAGTGGCAAAGGTGGATAATAAGTGGTTTGTGATTGCAGGATCAGGCCCTGCAGATTATGATGGTACCAGTGATCAGAATGCCGGCATATTTGTTCTGGATCTAAAGACAGGTGAAATGAAAAAGAGGTTTAATCTGAGTGACAACGCCTTTATGGCAGATCCTGTTTGTATTGATATTGATCTCAAGGTTGATAGCGGGTATGGTACAGAGGTGTGCTACATAGGTATGACCTACAGAGAAAATGAGAAGTGGAGAAGCAAGATGCTCAGGGTGTTGATGAAGGATAATGCCGATCCTGCCGGGTGGAGTATATCAACCCTGTTTGAAACAGGTGATAGTCAGCAGCAGGCAATAACCTCTGCGCCGGATGTGGCTATGGATAGCCATAATAACCTATGGATATATTTCGGTACCGGCAGGTTCTTTAATAGCGATGACAGGAGAGATAAAAGTATACAGAGTTTCTATGGTATAAAGGAGCCGTGTTGGAATAATGGCGTATTTACAGACTGTAAAAATTCTGTAAGTAATCTTTTTAATGCAACAGGGGCGGATGTATACGAAGATGGAACAGTGAAAAATGTATCAGACGTGAATAATTTTAGCGGACTCATTGAATTTGTAGCATCTAAACAAGGATGGTACATAGATTTACGGAAACCGGGTTCAGCAACGCTGGTAGATGGCAATTTTTCTGCAGAGAGATCGTTAAATAAGCCGGTGGTATTCGGCGGGCTGGTCCTCTTTACCACATTTGCCCCGTATACTGATATCTGCGCCCAGGGCATAGCCTGTTCAGGAGAGGGGGCCATGTATGCCCTGTATTATGAGACCGGCACGGCATATAAGGAAGCTGTCTTTGAAAATAGCGGGACAAAAAAAGTAAGGAAGAGAAAACCTCTTGAACAGATTGGTATTCCCTCTGACATAAGCCTTCTTGTTTTAGAGGATGGTAAGATAATGCCCTATACCCAGACCACCGGGGGGGGCTCTGAAAAGCTGCAGACAGATCCGCCATTCAAATTGAATAAGGTAATCTCATGGAGGGAGAGATAGGTTGTTTCGAATGTCTGTTTTCGATTTAATTCCCTCGGGTGGCACGGACAAACTTGTTTGTCCGTGTAATAGATAGCTTGTAAGTAGTTAGGAAACAACGATATAGGGCAGGGTATAGATGATTATACCTTTTCTTGTAACTACTCAGGTGGATAGTCTGTAGGTATTTAGCTGAATAGTGAGGAAGAAATATGGGTGTTGGGAGCCTTGATTCGTTCTTTGCGCAGTCCTAACAGACTACAGTCTAAACAACCTGAGTAGTTACCTTTTCTTTTGTAAGGGTGTTAAGCCATGGAGCACGGACAAACAAGTTTGTCCATGCCACCCTTACTGAGGGCTTGGCTCACTAACACAGCGGACATATCTCTTATTATCTGTTAGGTTTTCATCAGCGGAATCGTAACCGTAAACTTTACCATCACTGAAGTTTACGCCCCACCGCGCTGAGGGCCCACGTCGGACAACAGGAGTAGATGACCAGTAGAATGATGACTTTGTATCAGGGAAATAGGTTGTGTCTATGGCCGGGGAATGTGTGGTGTCGTCGGTTAGGAATGCCAGTTCTTTGATATCGGGAAGCCGCCAGGGATTGTAATTGGGAGGAAGATTGACCTTGAGATTTACACAATAGCTATCAGCATCCGTCCACGTCGGGGCTTCAACATAACCTTGCTGCCATATAAGTTCAAACCTATTATCCGTCACAGTACCATCGCCATTATCGGTAAAAAAGGCACCGGCCATGGCATTAGTACCGGTAAACAGGAGCATTATCGCCACCATAAATAAGAGCCGTATCTTCATCATCCTCCTTTTAGTTTTTGTGCAAAAAATCTCTTGTGTCGGTAGCCGCAGGCTTTAGCCTGCGCACGCAAGCACGCAAATATCGCAGGCTAAAGCCTGCGGCTACCAGTTTTTTGAATCAACTAACTGTCCACCCGAACGCACCGTACATACTTCTCTTTCAATTTGCTGTCGCCATCAACCATGCCGCTGCCGAAATACACACCCCATGCTGTTTTTGGCTTGCCTGCATATGTAGTTGACGACCAGTAATCCAGTATCTTTGTATTAGGAAAAAAGCCTTGGTTTATGACCGGTCGAGACGTTGTTCCATAATCGACAATAGTTATAAGCTCTTTCTTTGTCGGCAGTCGCCAGTCAGTATAGTCAGTATAACCGCCAAGCTCCAGGGTGTCACAGTAAGTAATTGCATCTGCCCATATCCTTTGTGTATTATCATCATTTTTTTGCCATCTAAGGCCGGTTATGATATCTGATACGGTCTGGTCGGAGTTGTCGCTGTACGTGTCATGCTGTGGGTTAATATCCGGGAGTTCGTTAATTTCTGTTAACCGAATGACTATTAACTCTGTTGTCTCGCTTGTGCCATCTAAGCTAGTAGCAGTGATTGTGGTTGTACCCTCGGTGCTGCCTTGAGCAATGCCTTTAGTGCTGATAGCAGCAACCGCAGTATTGGATGAACCCCATGTCACAGAATCTGTTAAATTCTGATCAGTGTTGTCGCTATATATGCCAATAGCCGTAAACTGCTGATTCGTACCCAGGGCAATCGATGGAATGGCCGGGGTGATTTCTATTGACTCTAAAGTTATATCCGGCTCTCCGGAGTCATCATTGTTATCGCCGCCGGCACCGCCGCCGCAGCTCACAATGGTCAACATCATGACAGTTAAAAGAAATAAACATCCTCTCTTTGTCAGTAACAATATCTTTTGCATCTGAAAAATCCTCCATGGACAAACAAGTTTGTCCATGCCACCCATAAACTATTTGTTCATCCCTATGGAGTGATCCTGTTCTTTTTAGCTGATAAAAAGAACAGGATATATATTATTATTTATTTAAACGTAACTACTCAGGTTGTTTAGACTGTAGTCTGTTAGGACTGCGCAGAAAATTTTTTGTTTCGCGATAGGTAAAAATCTTTAACTTCATCGGCCAGTACAAACGCTCTGAGCTTTGTATGATCTTGCATATTTCTTCCTCACTATTCAGCTAAATACCTATAGACTATCCACCTGAATAGTTACATCTATTTAAACATAATAAAAGAGGGGTGTCAAGGAGAAAAGCCTTTCTCTCTATCTTTTACATAAATTGAGCGATTTTTTAGTCGGGCGAGACGCCCGACCTACTATTGATTGGCTGAATTGTCAATCTCTTCCCGGTAGGACAGGCGTCTCGCCTGTTCTCACTCACTTTGATAAAGAAGCGTATCAACTGTTTTTATATTATAATTTATTAAAATTTGATTAAATATAAAATAAATATTGACAAAATTTAACTATATGATTATATTGACTTGTTAGAGTACAATATCAAATAACAGAAATCCAAAATTCAAAATATTCTATGTAGTGAAGGGGAGCTAAATTCTTATTATTATCCCATCACGCATTACGCATCACCCATTACGATCATGGTTGCGTAAGGGGCTAAGTTCTTATTAAATTATGAGAAAAATGAGAAAGACGTTTTTGGGGGTAGTAGAAAATGGGGAGGAATAATGTCAGAAAAATAAGAGAGTCAAAAATGATGAGCAAGGCCGAACTGGCACGTAAAGCAAATGTTACTGTACAGACTATTATTCGGATAGAAAAGGGAAATATTTGCAGATTGGATACAAAGAGAAAGATTATCATGGCATTAGGCTACAGGTTGAATGAAAGGGAAAAGATATTTTGTGAGGATTAAGCCGTGTTTGTAACAAAGAATACAGAGGTTATCGGATTGGACATAGGCGCCCATTCTGTAAAATTAGCCCGTCTCAACAAGACAAGAAAGGGTTTCCAGTTGGTGAGTTTCGGGATCATGCCTGTTCCTCCTGATGCTATTGTCGATGGGGTTATAGAGAAACCGGAGGACATAACAGAGGCAATCAGGAAACTTGTTTCCTGTGAAAAGCTAAAGACAAAACATGTTGTTACTGCTATATCGGGTGAATCCGTTATTATAAAAAAGATAAATGTTCCTGTTATGACAGATGAAGAGCTGGCCGAATCTATATCGCTGGAGGCAGAGCAGTATATCCCCTTTGATATTGACGATGTCAATATCGATTTTCAGATAATCCAGAAGACCCGGGTAGAGGATCCAAAAGAAGGAGGGTTGGAAGAGGAAGAACCTGAAGACCAGATGGATGTGATCCTGGTGGCAGTTAAGAAGGATGTAATTGCAGAACGCATCAGCTTGATCAATGGTGCCGGATTGCATTCTGTTGTAATAGATCTGGATGTCTTTGCTATTGAAAATGAATATGAGTTTAACTATGGATTCCAGGAAGGGGAGGTTGTAGCCCTGGTTGATATTGGAGCATCTTTGACAAATATCAATATCCTTGAGGGGAGGTTAACCTCTTTCACAAGGGACCTGAGTATAGGGGGTAATGTGTGTACCCATGCAATCCAGAATGAATTAACAGTAGGGCCCGAGGTGGCTGAAAATCTCAAGATGGGAATAGAGACAGAAGGGGTTTCCCATAAGGAGGTAATACCCATTATAACCTCGGCCACAGAGAGTCTTTCACAGGAGATCGCTAAATCCTTTGAATTTTATAGTACTGCTGCCAATAGGGAGATAGATAAGGTTGTGCTAAGCGGGGGCTGGGCTGCTATGGAGGGGATTGACAGGTTTTTAGCCAATAGCCTGGGATTACCGGTTGAGATAGTTGATCCCTTTAAGCATATTAAGGTAAATTATAATATATTTGATCCCGGGTACATAAAAGATATGGCGCCCATAGCTGCAACAAGTATTGGACTGGCTATGAGGAGATTTGACGATAGATGATAAAGATAAATCTGTTAGATTACAGGAAGGCCAAGAAGATCGCCAGTATCCAGAGCCAGATCCTCTGGTCAGTAATCCTGCTGCTCTTATCACTCGGGGTAATAGGGGTCTCCTTGTATCTACAAAAGAATGAAAAAAAGCATATGAATAGTGAGATTCAAAAAGCAGAGAAAAAACTGAATGATATAAAAAAGACTGTAGATACAGTAAAGGAGTTTGAGGAGAAGAAGGAAAGATTAGAGCATATAA
This sequence comes from Nitrospirota bacterium, assembly GCA_003229375.1. Taxonomy (GTDB): domain Bacteria; phylum Nitrospinota; class Nitrospinia; order SZUA-224; family SZUA-224; genus SZUA-224. Next base: position 13,171 of record QIDP01000088.1, on the reverse strand, counting down.
TTAAGGTTATTTCCGGGCTGAAGAAGAATCAGGTAAATCCTGCGAGTGTTATGGATGATATAAATATGAGTCTTCCTGATGAGATATGGCTTACATTTTTCTCGGAAGATGCATCCATGATAAAGATCAAAGGATTTTCGTTCTCGGATCCGGGCATTGCAAGATTTATGAAAAATCTTGAGCGATTGAAATACCTGGCTAATGTAGAATTACAGGAATCCAAACAGGCATCTGTTCAGGGTGAAAAGGCAAGGAAGTTTGTAATCAATTGCGGGAAAAAGGGGAAGAAATAAATGGAGATAGGGAATCTTCTTGATAATATACCATATGACAGGATAGAGGAGTTTCCTGTCTGGCAGAGGTGGCTGGCAGCAGGAGTGGCAATACTCCTGATATTTTTGCTATATTATTCCTTTTCTTACAGGGGAAATGACAGGGATATAAAGACCCTGGGTACGAAGCTTAAAGGTCTGGAGGATGAATACAATAAACATGAAAGGTATATCGAAAAGCAGCCCGCCTTAGAGAAAGAGATAGAGAGACTGAACCATGAATTATCCTTTGCCCGCATCCAACTGCCGGACGGCAAAGAGATACCGGAACTGCTGACGCAGATATCTGATTTAGGCTCGCAGGAAGGCCTGGAATTCATGCTCTTTAAACCACTTCCGGAAAAGCGTGTAGATTTTTATTCTAAGGTCCCTGTTGAGATGAACATTATAGGGAGATTTCATGATATAGCTACATTCTTTGACAGGGTGAGGAGGCTTACACGGGTTGTGAATATAACCGATATAAAGATGAAGGTAAAAACACAGGACAAAATACCTGTCCTGGAGACCAAATGTAAAGCCACTACTTTTAAGTATATTGAGGGTGCAGCAGCAGCCAAAAAGAAGAAAAAGAAGAAATGAAGATGCAGGATATAATAAACAAAGGAATCAGGTTTGCTTTTATTATCGCTATTATAGTAATACTTTCCGGTGTTATCAATTTAAGAGCTGTCTCCATCTCTGCTGCAGAAGAAGAGGCAAAAGAAGAACCTGTCTATTCATATGATCCTGCAGGAAAAAGAGATCCATTTAAATCGCTGCTATTCGATATAGGCTTCTCCACAGAGGGGTTTCGCAAATTGAGTGAGAAGGAGCTCCAGGATCTCAAGATTGATATAGCTACATATGAGTATATCAAAAAGAATGATCATGAAATGTACAGAGAAATAACCAGGTATGAAGATTTCTTTAAGGATCTGGAGTCATTCAAAGAGCTCACTGCCGAGGAGCGAAGGAATGAGATTGAGCAATATAAGAGCTTGAGGGTACGTGCGAATAATAAGTATAAAGGTGTGATCCACAGACATCCGCTTGCAAGGGTCAACCTTCTTTCTTTAAAAGTGGTGGGAATAATTTTGGGCGGGTTAGGGAGTAATGCACTTATAGAAACAGCAGATGGCAGGGGATATACTATAAAGAGGGGTATGGTATTAGGGGGAAATAACGGGATAGTCAGAGATATAATCAGTGCTGCCCTTGTTGTTGAGGAAAAATATGTTGATTATCTGGGAAAGGTGATTACCGAAACAGTATATTTGAAACTGCAAAAAGAGGAGGGATAGGGGAGTGAAAAGACAAAAGAGAAGATTGCAAATATTGATAATACCGCTGATCTTTATATCGATTGCGAGCATGGCTTTATATGGTTGTGCAGTTAGGAAGGTCTCCAAAATACCTGAAACAGAGATGCAGAAGATACCGGCTATAATGAGAATCGACTCAGAGACGCTCCCTGATGGTGTCGGGATCTCTATTGAAGCGACTGATGAGCTTGATGGTGTGATTCAGTATACAGCCTTTAAAATGGATAATCCCCTGAGATTGATACTTGATATCCCCGGTATAGAGACAGGGACATTCCAGGATCCTATCGAGCTAAACAAAGGGGCAGTAAATGTGATTAAACCCGTTCAATTTGAGAGCAATATAGCCAGGATAGAGATAGGGCTGAATCAAATTGTCCCCTATGAAATACTGAGACCCCAAAACAATATCATCTTTATTGATATTAAAAATCCTCCCTCCATGATTGAGGAGCCACTATTAGAAGAACCTGCTGATATCCTTCCATCCTATGCCGTTGAGGTAGAAGAAGTAGTAGAGGTGGAGGAAGTAGAACCCCCTGTCGGGGTCATGTCAGAAACAAATGAAGAGATAGAGGTAGAAGAAGTGGAAGCAATAGAAGAAGTGGAAGAAGTGGAAGTAGAAGCTCCTGCCGAAGTCCTGTCAGAGACAAAAGAAGAGATAGAGATAAAGGCAGAAGCAAAGTCCGGTAAAAAAGATTATCTGGTCCCTGAGGTTGTGGAAGTAACTGCTGCGAAATCCAAAGCCGGGAAAGAGAAAAAGCAATATACGGGCAAACGTATCTCCCTTGATTTTCAGAATGCCAATATTCAGAATATCCTTCGCCTTATTACAGAGGTAAGTGGATATAACATCATAACCTCCGGCTCTGTAAAGGGGAAGGTGACGTTACGTTTAAAAAATGTGCCATGGGATCAGGCGCTGGATATTATATTGAAGAACGGCAAATTGGGGATGGAGAAGGAGGGAAATATTATCAGAATACTCCCCCTTAATGAACTGCTCAAGGAACAGCAGGATAAGGCACAGAGTAAACAGGCAGAGATAGATGCAAAAAAGGTAAAGGAGATGGCAGATCCCCTCCTCACAGAAATAATCCGTATAAGTTATGCAGATATATCAGAAATGAAGGATAACCTGGAGTCCCTTAAGAGTGAGAGGGGATCGGTAACAGTAGATGTCCGTACAAACACCTTGATACTTAAGGATATCAGGCCCAAGCTGGAGGAAATGAAGACCCTTATCAAGACACTGGACAGGAGGACACCCCAGGTTATGATCGAGGCAAGGATTGTGGAGATAAACCGTAACTATACCAGGGAACTGGGTATCCAGTGGGGCGGCACATACACTACTGACTCCAGCAGCCAAAGCTTTCCTGCCAGCACCAGTGTGAAAGGAGCTCTTACTGCCCCTTCACAGGTTTATGGCGGTATTCAGGAAGTTACCACAGGGAACTATGTAGTAGATCTGCCTGCAGCAATTGCCCGTACAGCAGGAGGTGGCATAGGGATAACTCTGGGTAATATAGCCAATACAAAGATACTGGATATCCAGCTTTCTGCCATGGAAAGCTCTGGTAAAGGAAGGATATTGTCGAATCCAAAGATTACTACATTGAATAATAAAGAAGCAGTAATTGAAAGCGGACGCAGGATTCCTTACCAGAGTGTTTCAGCGAGCGGGACGCGGACACAATTTGTGGATGCAAGTATAAGCTTGACTGTTACACCCCATATTACCCCTGATAGCTATGTAGCTATGAGTGTAGAGGTCACCAAGGACGAGGCAGATTTTGCCAACCAGTCAGCGGGTATGCCGACTATAATGCAGAAAAAGGCAACCACAGAGCTTCTGATAAAGGACGGTGATACCACAGTCATTGGAGGTCTTTATACGAGCAAAACATCCGGAGAGATGTCCGGTATCCCGTGGTTGAACAATATCCCTGTACTGGGCTGGTTATTCAAGAGGGAAAAGATAGGGAAGGATGAGGATTCAGAACTCCTGGTCTTTATAACACCAACGATAGTAATGAGTGAGGAATAGGATGAAAAGCAGTGCTGCGATAGATATCGATCTCGGGGAGAGAAGCTACAAGATATATATAGGATCAGATATTCTTAAGAATATAAGTGATATCTTACGATCCTGTGCCTGGAAGAGGGTTGTAATTATAACCAATCCTTCTGTGAATAAGCTCTACGGCGGGGTCGTAAGCTCCGGTTTAAGGGGAGCCGGTTTTGATTCACATACAGTCGAGGTTCCTGATGGTGAGGAGTTCAAGACCATCAGGGAGGCAGAGAGGTTATACGATGAACTTATAACCTTAAAGCTCGATCGCGGATCAGCTATAGCAGCGCTGGGTGGCGGCGTTATAGGCGACTTAGCAGGATTTGTTGCCGCTACATATATGAGGGGTATCCCATATATACAGATCCCGACCTCACTGTTGGCTCAGGTAGATAGTAGTGTCGGCGGTAAGACAGCAGTCAACCATCCTGAGGGGAAGAACATGATCGGAGTGTTCTATCAACCCATGGCCGTCTTTATTGATACAGCGACACTAAAGACCCTTCCCCGGGAAGAACTCCTTGCAGGGCTGGCTGAGATCGTCAAGTATGGCATCATAGCTGATGTTGATCTATTTGAATACCTTGAAAGGAACATACAGGCAGTATTGTCTCTGAATCATGATGCTTTAGGATATATTGTCAGAACGTCCTGTCGTATAAAGGGAAGGGTGGTAGAGGCAGATGAGAAGGAGACCGGCTACAGGGCGATCCTCAACTTTGGTCATACAATAGGACATGCTATAGAGACACTTACACATTACAGGGATTTCAGACATGGTGAGGCGGTTTCAATAGGGATGATATATGCAGCACGGCTATCAGAAGAGATGGGACTCTGTGACAGAGAGGATACTGCAAGGATAGAGACCCTTTTAGGTAATATAGGACTACCAACACAGCTCCCTGATCTGAAACCGGATGATATAATCGCTTCTATATATCTGGATAAGAAGGCAAGGAATGATAAGATAAGATTTGTACTGATGGAGGGCATCGGAAAGGTAAAAATAGGGGAAGATATATCGCCTGCCATCCTCCGCAAGGTTTTATAGTGAATGGTCGTTAGTGAATAGTATTTAGTCATCAAAATACTAACGACTAAATACTAATTAAATCGTCTTACCTCACATTTGGATACCACCTAATCAGTGTTTGTGGTGAGAAACCTAGGAAGTAGAAGGAGGCAAGTATCATATTCCTGAAAGTAGTATATAATGCACCTTCTCCATCCCATCTGCGTGCAGATGTGAGAATACTTTTAATGAAGATCACCTCTCCTTCCCTCTTTAATCGTCTGAAGAGGTCTGCATCCTCAAATAAAGGGAGATTGTTAAATCCTCCTATTTTAACGAAGATATCGCGCCTTACAAAGATCCCCTGGTCCCCATAGGCTATTCTGAATAATTTGGATCTGAGATTGGCTGCAAGGGAGATAAACTTAAGGAGGAATCGTTTTGAATCTATTGCGAGGTAGAAGGCGCCACCCGCAATACCTCTCACCTCTGAAGCCTCAAGCAATTTATTGTATCCATCTGTAGAGAGTTCCGAATCGGCGTGCAGAAAAAGGAGCATGTCACCCTCAGCATTATGTGCAGCAGTATTCATCTGGATTCCCCTATCCTGACATGATAAAAGAAGTTTATCCGCATATCTCTTTGCCACACTTGCTGTATTATCTGTGCTTCCTCCGTCTACAATGATTATCTCTTTGTCTTCCATCTTTTCAAGATGAGGGAGGGTCTTTTCCAAATTAATCTTCTCATTCAAAGTAGGTATTATTATAGAGACCTTCATCCATACTCCCGAGTTCCTTTGTTATCAGATTATTAATATTAGAAAAGATGGTCTTAGAAAAATCTCCCTTCGGGATAAATATCCTGTAATAGTTAGAGATATCATTGATATTTTCCGGAGGATTCTCCGAGATATATTTAATGGCTTCTTTAATCCCTTTCATGTGATTATACGTCTCACAAAATAGCTCTCCCCATGTGGTGGTATAGAATATAGTGACTTCTTTAATCTGATTCAACGACTTCTGGAGGGAGAAATTTATTACCAGATATAATTTAACTATTCTGGGTGGGGCGAGGAGGTCAGATGTCTTAAGATCGATTGTGTTTATCGCTGGAAAGAAGTCCAGAAGATCCTTAATAAGTATCTGAATATCCGCAAAAGTAATGGGTTTTGGGTTAGGTGTCAGATAAAAGGTAGTATTCTCATCGCATAGTCTGTTGTGGACAATCCATATCAGGAGTTCAAGAATATTTTTAGCGCTCTTAAGGTGTTGATCCCCGGAAGTTAATATAAACTCCTTTGAAGAATGTCCCCTGTATAAATACCACTTAGCCCTTTTATTGTTAAATAAGAATGTAAGGTTCTCCTGTGGCAACTTTTCCCAGAAGGCCTTTTTTAGAGACTCAACCTTATTCGGCTTTTTTGCATAAAAGCTGGATAACTTCCTCCCTAACATCTGAAAATCTGTATCTTTTATCAGATTCTCACCACCTGATTCCTTTTTCAGTTTATCAGCAAGGTTTTTATAGACCTGTATCATGTAGTTATGCATATCCCTTTCTAAGGATATAATTTTATCAAAGTCCCATTCTTTGAAGCTATTCAGATCCTCAAGCACCTCCTGATCCCATCCCCACTTTTTAACGTAATCTACCAGTACCTTCTCTTTATAGGTCAAATCCTTCCTGAAACGATCAGATCTGTTCACTTTTATATCTGTTTTTATATAAAAACTTTTTTTCAGCAGATCAAGGATCTCCATATTCCCCTTTTTCTGGTAATAATCGAGTATTGTGTCAAACATTATTGTATAAGGATCGATTGTTTGGCTATTATCCGGCGATTTCATCACACTCTTTTTAAAGAGATTACAGAGAGGTTCTGATTGTACATCCTGATCCATGAATTTCTCTACCAGTGCCATTTTCAGGGTAGATTTATAAGGGGAATCCATTGCCTTGATCCTGTGCCAGAGGGTAGCCCCTAAGAATTCGTTTGGGGATAGATCACGTATATTTCCAAGGTCAATAAAGTTCTCATACTCAAGTTCAACCGATTTTTTGAGAATATCAATACACTCAGAATATTCCTCATCTGAGATATCAATAGGTGTTATCCACCAGAGTGGTATCTTGCCGGCTATCAGGATAAGGGTCCTGTAAAATTCCTCTTTAAGCAGTTTTTTTTGGGCAGACCCAACACTCTCACTGTCACTTTCTCCAAAGTCATCTCTCCTGACCTTATTTATATCTGCCATGAAAAAGTGGATCTCCATTTCATACTCGGAAGATCCCCAATCCTCTATTAGCCTCAATTTTTCTCTCAACAGTTTTTTTCTCTTATCAGAAAAATTCTCCTCATTTATACAGACCCAGTAATCGAAATCAGATCTTTCGGTCTGTGCCACAGTACCGATGCTCCCCATCAGGAGTAAGGATTCGATAGAGGGAATATTTGGAAAGAGCTTTATTGCACCCTTATAGAGGATCTTCTTTTCCGGAAAAAATTCCCTTGTTATCCTCTGCAAATTATTTGACCACTCAAAGTAATGTATTCCACATGGGGTATCCCGGGCATCAACATAACCGGGAAAACCTTTATGATTGGTATGTATAAGAAATGGTATAACCTGAAAAGCAAGGCCGGTCATTTCCGGGAGCATCTCTAATGCCCGCTCCAGTCTCTTTTTGTTAAAGAGACAGAAGGCCCTTTTGTTCCTTATCATCTCTTGTTCTATTTCTTTTAGCCTTTCTTTCATCTTATTATATATATATCTCTAATCCTTCATAGGCTGCTATTGAGTTCGGGAAAAGCCTTTGGGCCTCCTTTTCTATCCTTGCTATAGCATCATCATCACGCGAGGGGTCGTGATGAGACAGAACGAGCTTCTTGATGCCAGCCGCTTTTGCCAGTTTAACACCCTCTATCATGGTGCTGTGCCCCCATCCTTTCCTTGATCCCCACCATTTATGAGTTCCCTCATACTCTTCAGGGGTATACTGCGCATCGTATACAATGATATCAGCGCCTTTTGCAAACTTCAGTAATTTTTGATCTACTCCATCAGGAAGATGCTCGGTATCACTACTATAAACAAAGGATTTATTCTCATGATCTATGCGATATGCGAGGGAACTGCTCGGGTGATTCACAAAGGTATTGGATATTTTTACCCCGCCCTTTATAATTTCCTCCCCCTCAAGGAGTTCGTGAAATACCATTTTAGATCCCATGTTTTTAAGTTCAATAGGGAAGTTCGGATGGTCCATCTGTCCGAAGAGAGATTTCTGGAGGCTATAACTCAACCCATTTCCCCCGAAGATTTGAAACTCATTCTCCTTGATATATGCAGGTGAAAAAAAAGGGAATCCCTGAATATGGTCCCAGTGATAATGACTGAAGAGAAACATCCCCTTAAGGGGTATCTCCTTTAATAAACTTTCTCCGAGCAACCTAAGCCCGCTGCCGCCATCAATAATAATCAGTTCATCTCCGGCCCTTATCTCAACACAACTGGTATTTCCTCCGATCTTGAGGGTTGAATATCCAGGTGTTGGAATGCTCCCTCTTACACCCCAGAATTTTATCTTCATTTTATTCTTCCCCCAGGAATCTCTCGGCATCTATGGCTGCCATGCAGCCTGTACCCGCTGCTGTAATAGCCTGCTTATACACATGATCCTGAGCATCCCCTGCTGCAAACACCCCGGGCACACTGGTTTTAGTGCCATCCCTCGTAATAATGTAACCCTTATCATCCAGTTCTATCTGACTATTAAACAGCTTCGTATTTGGCGAATGACCGATAGCAATAAAAATGCCTTCACAACCCTTCTCAATGATCTCTGATGTCTTGACATTTTTTAGCCTTATACCTGTAACCTTCCCCTCTTCTACCCCTAGGATATCTTCTACTACAGAGTCCCATATGAAATCTATCTTTTCATTCTTAAATGCCTTATCCTGCAATATTTTTGTAGCCCTTAACATATCCCTCCTGTGTATAACAGTCACCTTTCCGGCAAACTTAGTCAAGAATATTGCCTCCTCCAGTGCAGTATCCCCTCCCCCTACCACCATGACATCCTGCTCTTTGAAGAAAAACCCGTCACATGTTGCACAAGCAGATACACCTTTCCCCATCAACTTCCTCTCTGATTCAAGATCGAGAAGCTTAGCAGAGGCACCCGAGGCAATTATCAATGCCCTTGCCTCGTATCTGTTGTCATCCTCTCCAACATAGATTACAAAAGGTCTCTTTGAGATGTCCGCAGATGTTACATATCCCATTACAAACTCAGTACCAAGGCGTTCCGCCTGTCTCTTCATATCCATCATCAGTTGTGGCCCCATGATACCATCAGGAAAGCCGGGATAATTCTCTACTTCGGTAGTAATAGTCAGTTGTCCCCCCGGCTGATGACCCTCTATCACTAATGGTTTCAGATTTGCCCTGGAGGCATAGATAGCCGCTGTCAGTCCTGCAGGACCGGATCCAATAATAATAATATTTCGCATCATTGTTTTTTTCCTTCCTCTAAAAAATTTCACGGACAAATTTATTTGTCCGTGTCACCCATCCAAATTTCTTTTATATAAATATACTATATTTATGCGATATATGCGATAATTCGATGCTATAATATCATTATTGCCAAATAAAAACAACGGTTCCCCCATAGCATATTTGACATAAGATCGATTTTTTGATACTGTATCTTTAATCATAATTACATTAGAAAATATAATTAGTGCCTGACCTAAAAGCAAGGCTCTTTGACCGTGTGGAGACAATAAGACCATAGAGCTTGTATTGGCTCTCTCTCCACTTGGGGGGCAGGGCGAGGGAAAAACATGTCAGGGCTGTCAGGGCTGTATATCTTGACATTAAATAGTTATATATTATATTATTTATATATATGGTTCTTTCGTAAAAAATCTCCGTGTTCTCTGTGGTTTTAATTTAAATAGGTTATCATGGACAAAAACAGAATTCAGATCCAGGAAAATTTTGAAAAGTATTGCAGGTGGAGCTATTGGGACAAGGCTATTATAGAACTAAAGAAGCTTATAGAGTTAGAGCCTAAAAATTTGAAGCTCAGGATAAAATTAGGAGATTTATATGTCAAGGAAGGGGCAATTGAAACAGCTATAGATGAATATGTATATGTATCCAATGTGCTGGCTAATAACGGTTTTCTAACCAAGGCCATTGCCATTAATAAGACTATTGTAAGTCTCGATCCCTCAAAAGAGGTTATATACAAAGAACTATCCGAGCTCTATGCCAGGCATGGATTAGATGATAGAAAGAGGGCCAGGGAGCAGATTGATGATCTGCGTAGAGATCTATCCGAATTTTGCTCCAAACATGGATTGGGAACCACGGTTAAGGATAGACCCGTCTTTCGTATGGATAAGGACAAGGTACGCTCTTCATTTCCGATATTTTTCAGTTTAACCCCATCTGAATTCTCCGAGATTGCAAAGAAGATGACCCTTCACAAATTTCCTAAGGGGTCCTCTATTATAAAAGAAGGGGAGTTTAGCGATTCACTCTATGTCATAAGTTCAGGTAAGGTAAGGATTCTTGTTAGTGATGCAGATAATCAGGAGACAGCTCTGGCTACCTTAAAGGAGGATGACTTTTTTGGAGAGATATCTTTCCTGACCGGTAAACCCCGCACAGCATCGGTTGTGGCTTTAGAGGATTCCGAATTGCTGGAGCTGAAAAAATCCGATCTTGAAGGATATACTGATAAGTATCCTATGATTAAGGATACTATAAGTCATTACTGTGAGAATCGTCTGAATGAGATATCGAAGAAGATGAAATCAGCAGGCATTGAGAGAAGGATATCCCCGAGATTGTTTGTTTCTATGGATATAAACCTTTTCCTTCCTAATGGAAACGGGAACTATGATTCATCAAAAGCGATTCGTGGTATTGTCCAGGATCTCTCTATAGACGGGGTCAGGCTGAAGACAGATGATCAGCAATTCCTGAACGCTTCAGATAAGATAATCGGCTCTCAGTCAAAGATAGAGATAATCCTTCCCCAAAACCTGGGGGTTGTGAGTACCCCGGCGGTCATTAAATGGTGTTCCAAACCCCAGTGGAAATTTGATAAAGATTTTGAAATTGGTCTCTACTTTAAAGAGGGCGCTATCAGCAAAGAACAGTTTAATAATCTTATATCTGATAAATATAATCTCTCTTTTACCAGGTTAGACGGATTACCAAATATTCAAAGGAGCAGGAAGATATTATCCGGTATTATTGACTGGAATTATTCCAAAAAATATTCGGCAGTTCCTATCTATTTATACAACAACAAAGTGACTATTGCAGTCTCTTCCCCGACATATATGCTGGAGGAGGCTGTTCAGCTTCAGGAGAGCATGCCCAATTACAAACTAACATACTACCTTGCCTCAGAAGAGGATATACGTCGTGTTCAGGATATCATTTACAGAGATGAATACCAAAATGATGGCCGGGAATTTCCATATGCCCGTGATACCTATGATAATATCAATGAGTTATGCAGCACCCGGATATCAGAACCGAAAAATGAGATATCAGAGGTTGAGAACTTATTTGAAAATTATATAAAGGCAAGGAAAACCTGTAATGAATCTACCGAGAGAATGGAAAATAATCTCTTTTTGCAATTTATAGTGCAGAATACAGCTCGCATAAAAGAAAAGATAGGATGTGAATCAGTTAAATACAGTATTGTAATAGAGAACAATCATACTAAGGTTTTGGCTATTGTATAAAGAGTGATATGAGTAAGTTTCAATTAAATTTAATTAAAAGGTGATTCATTTATGTCAGGAACAAGAGTAATTACTGTTACCAGCGGCAAAGGCGGGGTTGGCAAGACTAATATATCCACAAATCTGGCTTATGCATTTACCCGGTTGGGGAAAAAGGTCTATATCTTTGATGCGGATTTGGGACTTGCCAATATCAATGTACTATTGGGACTCAATCCGGAATATGATCTTCAACATGTAATACTGGGTGATAAAGAATTGAAGGATATTATCCTGGAGGGGCCCGGAGGGATGAAAATTATCCCTGCGAGTTCAGGTGTTCAACAGTTATCAGAACTAAGTGCAGAAGAGAGGGGAAGACTGTTGAGCAAACTGGATTCCCTTAATCTGGACAGCGGGACCGATATCCTGTTAGTAGATACATCGGCAGGGATATCATCCAATGTTACCTCTTTTGTACTGGCTTCAGAGGAGGTGATGATCATTGTCACACCCGAGCCGACATCCCTGACCGATGCCTATGCCATGATTAAGGTGATTGTCTCCAAAAATTTTAAGGGACACATTAAGATATTATTAAATCAGGTCTCTACTGAAGCTGAATCAAAGAAGATATTTCAGAAGCTTGCATATGCCGTCAAGAAATTTTTGAAGATCGATATAGAATCTCTTGGTTATGTACTCGCTGATAAGAATATGACCGATGCGGTTAAACAGCAGAAATTAATTCTCACTCTCTATCCATCTTCTGCTGCCAGCAGGTGTATTACGAATCTGGCAAATAATATCTGCAATCTGGAGGGCACGTCATATTATGAAGGGGAGGGTGTTAGGGGATTCTGGCAAAGGACCTTTGACCTGATGAAGAGGGCTGTTGTAGGCCCAAAAAAGAAAGCGGATGTTATTCCAGAAGTTGCTGTTAAGAAGGTTGAAGAGAAGACTGCCCGGACAGCTCCTTCCCAAACCTCTCGAAGATTCGATAAGTTTAAAACCTTTGTCATTAATGAATTGAAAAAGACAAGTTATTCTCCGGAAGACTTAAAAGAACTATCATTATATTTGTCAAACCAGTCGCCAGGTCTGAAGAAAACAGAGAGTGTTGCAAAAGAGGATATTATCGAACCGATACAGAAGATGCAGAATCTGGTGGAGAGGCTAGAAAAATTATCCAGGGAAGAGAGCAATGTGGTTAAGACCCTCTTAAAGATAAAAGAGAGTGGTACAGGTTTGAATGGGGCATTGAATGTGCCCTCATCGGGTCCAAACAGATATGTTGAGGAACTCGATTTCGAGAAATTTATAAATACCCACTTGCTTACAGTCGAAAACCAGGATATTAAGGGTCATACATCCCAAACCAAAGCGCCTTATCTGATATGAAGATACCGGGTAACAGTTCACAGAGGTCAGAGATCAGGATAGATTAACCGGAAAATTTATTTGGCATGCTAAAGCTGAATTGTTTTGATTTGGTTGCCTTGGCCATATTTATAGTTTCACCTCCCTCCTGAAGTTTGGAAACATTCTACTCTATTCTTTTGAAAAGTCAATGGAATTTATACAAACTCATTGTGATTCAGACAGTGAAAAAAAGAAAAGCTCATCCAAGCCTCGCCTTTGGTAATTTCAAGAATTTCTTGGCGAGGTCACCACAAATTA